>JAJFFR010000071.1 GCA_021776555.1 Robiginitomaculum sp. | reverse complement strand
AAAACCTCGTATCCCGGCCAAGCGCCGCAAGTGGTGGAGGATCAGGTTACGTATCCGTTGACCACGGCGATGCTGGCAGTCCCTGGCGCAATAACTGTGCGCGGCTATTCATTCTTTAACGACAGTTTTGTCTACATCATTTTCAAGGAAGGTACGGATTTGTACTGGGCCAGGTCTCGGGTATTGGAATACCTGTCGCAAGTGGCCCCTACCCTGCCGGCCAGCGCGACGTCAGCGCTCGGCCCTGATGCAACCGGTGTCGGTTGGATCTATCAATACGCCTTGGTAGATCGCACGGGTAATCACGATCTGGCACAATTGCGCTCAATCCAGGACTGGTTCCTGAAATATGAACTACAAACCGTGCCCGGCGTGTCGGAAGTGGCAACCATTGGCGGCATGGTCAAACAATATCAGGTAATTGTTGACCCTGACAAATTACGTGCTTTTGACATTCCATTGTCCAAAGTCAGAACAGCTATTCAGCGCGGCAATCAGGAAACCGGTGGCCGGGTCATAGAGATGGCCGAAGCCGAATACATGGTACGAGCTTCGGGGTATATCAAATCAGAAGAAGACCTTGCCCTGATCCCGGTCAAAGTAACCGCCGAAGGGACGCCGATCTTGCTCAAAGACGTGGCCAATATCCGGCTCGGACCAGAATTACGGCGCGGCATTGGTGAACTGAACGGCGATGGCGAAGCCGTCGGCGGAGTCATTATCATGCGCTATGGCGAAAATGCCATGCATACGATTGATCTGGTCAAGGAACGACTGGAAACCTTGAAAGAAAGCCTGCCCGAAGGCGTTGAAATAGTGCCAACGTATGACCGCTCCTCATTGATTGAACGGGCCGTGGACACTTTGCGCGAAAAATTGCTCGAAGAGTTCATTGTGGTCATTCTGGTTTGCGCTATTTTCCTGTTTCACTTGCGCTCAGCGCTGGTAATAGTCCTTAGCCTGCCCTTGGGCGTGCTTGCGGCATTCATTGTGATGAATATGCAAGGGATCAATGCCAATATCATGTCGCTGGGTGGAATCGCCATTGCTGTGGGGGCAATGGTTGATGCCGCCATTGTGATGATTGAAAACATGCACAAGCACATTGAGCGCGAACCATTGACCAAGGAAAACCGATGGCGAATTGTCACCGAAGCTTCGGTCGAAGTTGGCCCTGCGCTGTTCTTCTCCTTGTTGATTATCACCTTTAGTTTTGTACCGATCTTTGCGCTGGAAGCCCAGGAAGGACGTTTGTTCCATCCACTGGCGTTTACCAAAACTTACGCTATGGCCGGAGCTGCGTTTTTATCAATCACCCTGGTCCCGGTGCTGATGGGCTTGTTCATCCGGGGCAAAATTCTGCCGGAGCACAAAAACCCGATCAATCGTATGTTGATTGCCGGGTACCGGCCTTTCATCAACATGGTTTTGAAATTTCCTGTGGTGATGCTTGTGGTTGCCGGGCTGGTTATGGCCAGTGCTGTCTACCCGTTATCCCGATTGGGCGGCGAGTTCATGCCGGATCTGGATGAGGGTGATTTGCTCTACATGCCAAGCGCTTTTCCGGCTGTTTCTGCCGGGAAAATGGCCCAAATCCTGCAACAAACCAATAAATTAATCATGACTGTACCGGAGGTTAAGACAGCCTACGCCAAAGCCGGACGTGCTGAAACTGCCACTGACCCAGCCCCTTTGACCATGGTTGAAACTACCATCCAGTTAAAGCCGAAGGATCAATGGCGGACCGGCATGACCACGGAAAAACTGAAAGCCGAGCTGGATGCGCTGGTACAAGTGCCAAGCTTGACCAATGTCTGGATCATGCCGATCAAAAACCGCATCGACATGCTGGCAACCGGGATCAAAACCCCGGTTGGCATCAAGGTCGCCGGGCCGGATCTAAATGTAATCGGGGAAATCGGTCAGCAGATTGAGGCGGTGATCAAACCAGTTCCAGGCACGGCTTCCGTTTATGCAGAACGGGTCACCGGAGGCCGGTTCATCGATATTGATATCCGCCGGGAACAAGCTGCAAGGTTTGGCCTGAACGTCGCCGATGTGCATGACGTGATCCGCACGGCCATCGGCGGCATGACCATCACCCAGAGCGTCGAAGGGCTGGAGCGTTACCCGGTTAATTTACGCTACCCGCGTGAATATCGCGACAGTCTGGAAAAACTGAAGACATTGCCAATTGTCACACCCTTGGGTGCGCAAATCCCGCTGGGCCGGTTGGCTGATATCTCCATTTCCGGTGGTCCGGGTGTCATCCGAAGTGAAAATGCCCGGCTTAATGGCTGGATTTATGTGGACATTGCCGGACGTGATATCAGCACTTATGTGGCTGATGCCAAGCAAGCGGTGGCGAAAAGTATTCGCTTGCCGCCTGGCTATTCGATTTCCTGGTCTGGGCAATATGAATATATGGAGCGAGCCAAAGAACGATTGTCGGTGGTGGTCCCGGTGACTCTGATTATCATCTTGTTATTATTGTTCCTGAATTTCAGACGGGTCATTCCGGTGTTAATTATCATGGGCACCTTGCCCCTGGCACTGGTCGGCGGACTGTGGCTGATGGAATTTCTTGGCTATAATATGTCGGTGGCGGTTGGTGTCGGATTTATTGCACTGGCCGGGGTTTCGGTCGAGATCGGCGTGTTAATGATGGTCTATCTGGAACAGGCGATCGCCGCACGGCAGCAAGAAGCAAGACAGGAAAACCGGGCATTTGTCCTCGCCGATCTACGTCATTCGATCATTGAGGGTGCCCTGATGCGGGTACGCCCGATTATGATGACCGTTGCCGTAGTGATTGCCGGATTATTACCCATCTTGTTGGGTACCGGAACCGGCTCCGAAGTGATGCGCCGCATCGCTGCACCGATGGTCGGCGGAATGATCAGCGCGACAATTCTGACCTTGCTGGTGATCCCGGCAGTTTTTCTGATCTGGAAGCGGTTTGGACTAAAGGCATAAGAAAATAGCAGTTTCGTGTCTCACTTTTCCAAATGATCATAATTCAGTGAGATGTTCGAATTTGAATTGATCCTGTAGCGACTACAGGTGTTAGGTTTGCCACATGAGAGCAATGTTGTTCATATTGTTTGCCATTATCGGCATTTCCTGGCCGGCATTGGCGGCACCGGTCACCTTTAATACGGCCCTGCCGGTCAGCCAGGGTGAGATCATTGTTCGGGCGCAGGCAATTTATGGTGAAGCAAGTGGTGGAGACGCTAAATTTACCAACAAAAATTTTGTTTTGGCGACCGGTTACGGAGTAACGCCCAAGCTGGCTTTGTTCGGGGTTGTTCCTTTTGCCCAAAAGCGCCTGCAAACACCCTTTGCCCAACGACAGTCCACCGGATTTGGCGATGCCAAGATGTTCGCTCGGTATACGATGCTACAATTGGATGGAAAAGGGCGTACATTTCGGCTTGCACCATTTATGGGTGCCAAACTCCCCGTGGGCGCAAACAATCAAACGGATCAATTGGGCCGTTTACCACAAGCGGTACAATCTGGCTCCGGGACGGTGGATGGATTTGGCGGTGTGATCATGACTTGGGCCAACACCAAATGGCAAAATGATACCCAGATTAGCCTTCAGCGAAACGGGACCAAGAATGGATTTCAGACAGGACACAGCTTTCGGGCAGATACATCGTTTCAAGTGCGCCTGCACGATCAGGCACTAACTTCGAAAAAGACAGCATACTTGTATGCCGTCTTGGAAGTCGGTGCCGAAACCCGCGATCGGGACCGACTAAATGGATCAGAAATTCCCCTTAGTGGCGGCGAGCGGATCAACCTGGCCCCGGCCCTTCAACTGGCGACATTGCGCTGGATTGCGGAAATTTCTGTTTTGTTGCCTGTATGGCAAAATACCAACGGCGCGCTTGTCACGCCCGATTTTCAAACCCACATTGGTTTGCGGATCAACTATTAGGAGACGAAAATGAAAAGCAAACTCATCGCTGCCAGCCTGTTGTTGGCAAGCCTTTGCGTTCCAGCATTGGCGACTGACCAACAGACCAAAATCAGAGTTGACGGGATGACCTGTCCATTTTGCGCGGCAACCACCGAAAAAGCACTTTCAGAAGTGTCCGGCGTGAAATCCGTCCACACAAATTTGGAAAAAGGTGTGATTACCGTTTGTGCGGCAAATGATGCCAAACTGGATGAAGTTTCGTTAAAGGAAATGTTGCTCAAAAAGGGTTTTACCTATGCCAGCAAAGAAACATCCAATACCTGCAAGGCCTCATGATTAACCCATCGTCCACACATGAAACACCGCGCCGGAACTGGGGTTGGTTGATCCTGTTTACATCCTCAACAACGCTGATTTGTTGCGCGCTTCCGATCTTGCTGGTTAGTCTGGGTGCCGGAGCCTTGTCAGCTGCAATGTTCGCCAAATTGCCTTT
>JAJFFR010000008.1 GCA_021776555.1 Robiginitomaculum sp. | reverse complement strand
GATTTGGCGGCGATGGGGTCGGCGCCCAAATTTGTGTTGTTAGGCCTTTGCTTTGGTGACGCATTCGAGTTTGGCAACATTCCGGATTTGGCCAAACAAATCGGGGCCGAGTGTGATTTGCTAAACGTTGCCTTGATTGGTGGTGACACGGTACGGGGTAAAGGGCCGCTCACCGTATCGGTTACCGCACTTGGCGAGTTATCGGGGCCACCGATAAGGCGCAATGGGGCGCAAGTGGGGGATGATATTTGGGTATCAGGCACCATTGGCGATGCTGCCTTGGGCTTGCGAACCTTACAGGTTGGATCGGACGATACTTGCTTGCCAGGATTAAATCGTAAGCAGACCGCGTGGCTGCAAGATCGGTATCGGCTTCCACAACCACGAACCCAACTCGGCGTGGCGCTATGTGGTATTGCCAGTTCAATGATCGATATATCTGACGGTTTGGCCGCCGATGCTGGGCATATTTCCAAGGCAAGCAAAGTTCGGTTGAACCTGGAATATGGGCGTATCCCGTTGTCATTCGCATTTCGAAAATGGGTGGAAGTGCTTAATAATAAAGAAAAAATATGGAACACTTTAAGCGCAGGTGATGATTATGAATTACTGTTTACTGCGCCGTCCACCAAGCGTAATCAGGTAGATCTGGTAGTAAATAATGCAAACGTCGATGTGACCCGCATTGGTCAGGTGAAAGCAGGCGCTGGGGTGAGTATCCTGATTGATGGACGGCCTTCCGACTTATCATTGGATGGATTTACTCATTTTTGATCAATTTGTGAGAGAGTTCCTGCTAAATAACAGGAAATAAGCTCATGTATCGCGCACTTTTGATTGCCTTCTTGTCTTTCGGACTAGCTTTGCCAGCGACTGCCAGCGGCGGGGGTGGTGGTAAAAAGAAAGGTGCTAGCAACCATTATGAGGCCAAGTGGGAGTTAAACGAAAAACCGGAAGCCGAAATAAAAATTGATGCCAAACAAGCCGGGCAGGCGGTTGATCTACCTATGCTGACGCTACCATCCAGCATTGGTCCATCGCTGGTTAGCTATATTTTCGTATCTATTCGGATCAATTTGAATGATGATCAAGACGCATGGCCGGTGCGGGCCAAAAGTCATTTTATGAATGATGCAATTATCCGGGTCAGCCACAAACAATCGTCTACGCTGATCACCGAAGATGGGGATCTGGACCGGGAAAAGCTGACGAAGCTGGTTTTAGCTTCGGTTGAACCTTGGGTTACGCCTGATGCAGTTGAAAGCGTCGAATATAGCAAATTTGCATTGCAGCAATAATAAAGATTGCAGCGAAGTATATTACTTAGGCTGCTTTGCCGGCAATCATTGCGTCTTCGGTGGTTATCCGATTGCGACCATCTTGTTTGGACTGATACAGTGCTTTGTCGGCTCGTTCGATCAAATCTTCAACCTGATCTGTATCCCGGAAAATCGATACACCCAACGATATGGTAACACGGCCCAGATCTTCCCCGGTCGATTTTCTAACCAGCTTTTTACGCTCAATAGTTTTGCGTATTTGTTCGCCTACTTCGGCGGCAGATGTCATATTGGTTGCGGGCATAATGATCGCAAATTCCTCGCCGCCATAACGAGCAGACGTATGACGGTCCGAAACCTTGGTCCGTAATGTACTGGATACAAAACGAATAATCTGGTCACCGGTCTGATGTCCCCACGTGTCGTTAAAACGCTTAAAATGATCAATATCACAAAGCACAAAGGCCAAGGTTGAACCGTCTTCGCGAGCCAGTTCTGTTTCTTGTACTAATATGTCATCCAGCCGTTTGCGGTTGCAAAGGCCAGTCAATGCGTCCGTGTTGGCTTCAACTTTCACACGTTCGAGATTGGTTTGTAGCGTTTCAACCTGCTGGTTGGTTTCCGCCAATTTTTTCTCTAAATCGTGACTGCGATCTTGCATCGTAGCTGTGGCTTTGACCAAATGCTCAACAATATCGCGAACTGATCTTGAATCAGAGGCTTGTTGCAAGCTGCCCCCCACACCCACCAAGGTCTTTTCGTAACTTGTTGCATCTTCGCCAGCCTGTGCCAGTACTTGCATGACCGAATTCAATTCATTGCGAACTTCTTCGGTGGTTACATCCAAGAGGTTGGACAATTTGTTTTCTGATACATGGCGCTCAAACAGCGCTTCGCCTTTGGCTTCGGTCCATGTTTCGCGACCTTCAACATAGGGCGCAAACGCAATGTTTAGTTTCCGATTGCTGCCTTGTATAAAGGCATAAAACATTTCGTAGTTTTTGGGGCTGGGGTTCGCACCTAAAGAACGCATGAGTTCCATTGGGTCTTTGATGGTATTCGTTTTGGCCTGCTGCGTCACTGTTATCCCCGTTCCTGCCGAATTGAATCAATCAACGTATAGGGAGCAGGCTATTTGGGAAACCAAAACAGAAGGTAAATTTTAGGTCATATTTCCAAACAAGGAGGCGAATTCAATCTTGCGAGAAGAAATTCGGCATGTGATCGCCAAATGGAGAGCCGGATTTGGATTGTTTGTTGGGCTTTTTCGGTTTGGAATCAGATTTGGTTGGATTTGGCTTTCTGGTCCGCGTTGGTTTTGGCTCAGAATCTTGTTTTACTTTCGGTGCAGGCTTCCTCGTTGTTTTTGGAGCCGGCGCTTTTGCGGTCTTACCTAGGTGATATTCAGGTATATCCTGACCCAACATTTCAACAATTGCCGCCAATGCTTTGTGGTCAATCGGGGTGGAAATTGTGATCGCAGTACCCTTACGACCAGCCCGGCCGGTGCGACCAATCCGGTGTACATAATCTTCGGCATGAAATGGCACGTCATAGTTCAAGACATGACTGACATCGGGGATATCTAGTCCACGCGCTGCAACATCACTGGCTACCAATATGCGAATATCACCTGCTTTGAACTTAGCCAAAGTTTCGGTGCGGATGGATTGGCTTAAATCACCATGAATGGGCGCGGCGTTAATCTTGTGGCGCGACAAGGATTTGGCCACCACATCAACATCTTTTTTGCGATTGCAAAACAAAATCGCATTTTTCAGTTGTTCTTTGACCATTATATCGCGCAAAGCGGCTCGTTTGGCCTTGGGGTCATTACGCGGCAGAGATAGCAGGTTTTGGCTAACTGTTTTAGCGGTTGTCGCTTGGCGCGCCACTTCAACTTTGGCCGGTTGGTGCAAAAAGGTATCGACGATGCGCTGAATTTCAGCCGGCATGGTGGCTGAGAAAAATAAGGTTTGGCGGGTAAATGGCGTCATTTTGAAAATGCGCTCAATATCCGGTATAAAGCCCATATCCAACATGCGGTCGGCTTCATCAATCACCAATAATTGCACACCAGACATCAGGATTTTGCCACGGTCATATTGATCCAGCAGCCGACCCGGTGTGCAGATCAGTACATCCACACCCTGCATCAGCTTTTTATCTTGATCACCAAACGAAACGCCGCCGATTAGCAATGCCATGCTCAAGCGATGGTATTTGCTATATTTTTCGAAGTTCTCGGCGACCTGTGCGGCCAATTCGCGGGTAGGTTCAATGATCAATGAGCGCGGCATGCGAGCTTTGGCCCGGCCTTGGCTCAAGATTTCCATCATGGGCAAGGTAAAGGAAGCAGTCTTCCCAGTGCCGGTCTGGGCAATTCCTAATACGTCCTGCCGTTGCAGTACTTTTGGAATGGCACCAGCCTGAATGGGGGTGGGTTCTGTATAGCCAGATTCAGTAACAGCCCGCAGCGTATTCGGGCCAAGGCCCAGTTCTTCAAAGGTCATAAATAGGTTTGATTTCACATTACAGATAAAACAAGAGGTCAGTGCGGCGGCACCTTACGCACGGTGTCCTTTAAGTCAATGTTTGACTGCAATCAGCGGTAGGCGTGGGGCAGGGTTTGATCCGCGCCCTTGTCCATATACCGATCCCGCAACTGGGTTTGTCGGGATTGCATGTCCTGTTTCTCACCACTGATATAGACCATATCTGGGGCGCTCATCAGCTCCAACGGGTCACCATCCCAAATCACTAGGTCGGCCTCCATCCCGGCAACAAGCTGGCCAAAATCGCCATCAACACCAAACATTTGCGCCGGTACACTGGAAATAGCGGCAAAGGCCGTGCTCCAGTCCAATCCAGTTGCCAAGGTATTGCCCGCATGTTGCGGGGCCAAGCGGGCGTTAAAGGCCTCATCATGTAAATCAGCCATGGCAATGGTCACACCAGCATCATGCAATTTCTTGGCATTATACATGGTCGCGCCTAGGTTCTCGAACCCTTGGGGCAAGTTATCATGTGGATCCAAAATAACCGATATTTCGGCTTTTTCGAGATGCTCCGCCACCATCCAGCCCTCGGTGGCTCCAATGGCGATTACGTTGATATCGCCTATCTCTTCTTTGAAATGAATCAAATTCATCAGATCAGAAGCTCGTTCCACATGCACCAGAAATGGTAAATCATCGCGTAAGGCTTGTTGCAAAGCCAGTGCATCAGCCGCCAGCAAGAGCGGTTCAGCTGGTTCGCGGCCCCGGCGCCAAGCGCGAGCTTCGGCCACGGCCTGACGCAACCATGTCCATGAGGCTGATCTAGATCCGCCGGCAATCCCTGCGCCTGCTTCACCCATTTCTATAAATACAAAGGCAGGTGCGGCGCGCTCGCCCGCAAAAGAACCGCTGGTGTCTACGAGTGCGCCGCGACCACCAAAAATCGTATGGCTGGCATCAGGTAAGATCGCCATGCGGGTTACCCCTTCCAGCCGAGTAATCGCAACGTTTTCAGATTTAGGATTGAAGCTATCGATGGCTTGTAAAGCCACCGAAAACGGCGATTCTTTGGCCCGCGTGTCATTGGTGGTTTTCTCCAATGCGACCTCAACCATGCCAACCCGGGAAAACGGGATGAACAAACCTGGCGTTACCCATTTTCCTTTAACATCGATAGTTTCAAAACCTGCCGGGATGGTCACACTGCTGGCTGTACCTACTTCGATAATCTGATCGCCCTTGATCACGACTGTTCCATTTTCAATAATCTCACCATTGTGATTGGTGATTACCTTGCCGCCGGTAATTGCAAAATCAGCAGCCAAAACAGCCATTGGCGACAAGATGAATACCGTAAGTATTGTAAGAAAGCGGATCATTTTTCTTCTCCATTACCAGGTTGACCTAATTCGAAATCAGACACCGCTTGGTATTCTTGATTATTTTGGTCATACAGCAGCGCGCCATCGACCAAAACCATTTCGGCCCGGGTGCGGATCGAAAACGGATCGCCGTCCCACAACACAATGTCCGCATCCTTGCCAACGGTTAAACTGCCGGTCTGATCCCCGATGCCCATGGCTTCGGCTGGATTGCTCGACAACCACTGCCAAGCCTCTGCCTTGGAGATGTCCAGTCCGGCTTTGCGCCCATCGGCCAGTGCCTTGGCGGCTTCTTGGTGCAGTCGTTGAATGCCAACTTCGCTGTCCGAATGGACAATCGCGCAACCACCAGCATGGTGAACCATCGGGATATTTTCACGAATTGAATCATAGGCTTCCATTTTGAAGCCGCCCCAATCGGCCCACATCGCGGCGCACGTTCCATTTTCTTTCAGTAAATCACTGATTTTGTAGGCTTCGATCGCGTGGTGGAACGTGGTGACTTTATAGCCGAACTCTTTGGATAGATCGATCACTTGGGCCATTTCATCAGCTCGATAACAATGCATATTGACCCGAATATCCCCATCTAGAACACCAACCAAAGTTTCCATTTGCAAATCGCGGTCCGGCGCGGATGGTTGCTTTTCGTCTTCGGGTTTGGCTTTGCCCAAGGCCTCTTTGTATTTCGCCCATTTATCGCGGTAGGCTACGGCTTTGATCCAAGTTTTGCGATAGCCGGAAAAGTTGCCCATGCGCGAGCCGGGGCCGCCTTTTTCGCCATAAACCCGTTTTGGGTTTTCCCCGCAAGCCATTTTCAAGGCGTAAGGGGCACCGGGAAATTTCATGCCTTGTACGGTGCGGGACGGCACGTTTTTCAAAACAACACCGCGTCCACCAAACAAATTGGCCGAGCCGGGCAGCACCAACAGGGAGGTAATTCCGCCAGTTCTGGCCCGGTTAAAACCGGGATCATGCGGCCAGATACCATGTTCGGACCAGACTTCAGCAGTAACCGGGTTGGTGACTTCGTTGCCATCATTGTGGGCTTGCACACCCGGTGCCGGGTACACACCTAAATGGGAATGAATATCAATAATGCCCGGCGTAATCCATTTGCCGGTGGCATCAATGATCTGGGTGCCTTCTGGCGCCGTCAGGTCCGGGCCGACGGCGCTAATTTTACCATTATTGATCAAGAGATCAGCATTGGAAAACTGCCCGCCAAGCCCATCCAATACGGTTCCATTTTGCAACAAAACATTGCTGGAAGGCAGGGGCTGATAGGTTGAAGGGTAGGGCGTTTCACCAGCCCACACCGGCGATAGAGCACTCAGCGACAATCCTAATCCGAGCACAAACGTGCCAACCAAACGACTTCCCATAAACCCCTCCCTGAGTTGAAGGTGGAGACTACGTGGACCCGTCGGCATTCGCAAGTTTTGATAAACGGACTAGATTAAATTCGCGTAATCATCAGCTACGTAAAACGGCGCTTGTTTGGTGGCTAAGCGCTCTAAATGGCTTGAAAACTGCGTGAGATCAAAACCGGCTGCTAAGGCGGATTTATGAATTTCATCTGGGGGCAGGGTTCCAGCTAACGCGTTACCTAAGGCCCAAAGGCGTAGTGAGCGAACACCAGTCAGGCAAAATGCCAGCGTTTTTTGCGGGGTTTCGTCAAACAAATGAGCCGCGCCGCGAATGGCTACTTCGGGAAACGCAGCACCAGACTCAATCGGGATATGCGAAAACTGTAAACCTGCTGCGAGAACTTCCGGCTCGAGCAAAAACCGGGGCGGCTGTTCGTCAGCATCTTCTTCATCATCGGGGCGTACCGCAAGGATGCGGGTAAATCCCAATTGTTTGATTAGCGGAATGTGGCCGGGAAACACTTGGCCGGAAACGGAAAAATCAGAGGTGACTTCAACCGGGTGTAATTCAATTTGTGGTGTTTCCAACATGGTCTGATCCGAATGACAAAACAGTCAAGTGCATGTTAGATGGCAAGGCGCGTCGCGTATTTCAATGAGTCTTGGCGCTAAAGATCAAGATCAATTGATTCGGCTGCGTGTTCCTGAATAAACGCAAAGCGCAATTCCGGCTTTTTACCCATCAAGGTCTCCACCAAGGCTTCTGTAGTCGGCAAGGTCGCCGCGTCAATGGTGATGCGCGCCAAGGTCCGACTATTCGGGTCCATAGTGGTTTCTTTGAGCTGGGCGGGCATCATTTCGCCCAAGCCCTTAAAGCGGCTAAGCTCGACTTTGCCCGGGCCAGAAAACTGTCCGGCCATCAATTCTTGCTTGTGCTCATCATTGCGCGCGTAGGCACTCACACCTTTCCGGCTCAACCGATATAATGGCGGCAAGGCCAAGTACAAACGACCAGATTCGATCAATCCCGGTGTGCATGTATAGAAGAAAGTCATCAGCAAAGCGGCAATGTGATCACCATCCACATCGGCATCGGTCATGATAATCACCCGCTCATAGCGCAAGTCATCAACATTGAATGCCGGGCCAATCGTGACTCCAAGCGCTTGAATCAGGTCTTTGATTTCCTGATTGGCTAAGATTTTATCTTTAGGCGCGCTGGCTACGTTCAGGATTTTTCCTTTTAGCGGTAAAATGGCTTGGGTATGGCGATTGCGGCCTTGCTTGGCCGAGCCACCGGCGCTGTCACCCTCAACCAGAAAAATTTCGGTATCTTCATTCGAGCGATTGGAACAATCGGCCAATTTGCCGGGGAGCCTTAATTTGCGAGTGGCTGATTTGCGATTGACTTCCTTTTGCTTGCGCCTTTTGACCCGATCTTCGGCCCGGCCAATGACCCATTCCAGCAATTTGGCGCTATCGGTTGGTGAAGCCGCCAGCCAATGATCGAACTGGTCGCGCATTCCACCTTCTGCGACGCGGGCCGCTTCGGCAGAGGCCAGTTTTTCCTTGGTTTGGCCTTGAAATTCAGGCTCGGTAATAAACACCGAAATCATCGCGCCAGACGTGCCCATCACGTCATCGGCGGTGATCATGGCCGCTTTTTTTCCGTGCCCAGAAATTTCGGCAAAGGCGCGCAATCCCTTGGTCAGAGCGGCACGCATGCCCAAAACATGAGTGCCGCCTTCAATGGTTGGTACGGTATTGCAATACGAATTCATAAAACCATCGGCTTCGCCAAAGCCTTGTGGGGTCCATGCAATGGCCCATTCAACCGACCCATGCTTGCCCTCACGCTCGACCCGGCCGCTAAACATGCTGCCAGTAATGGTATTTTTTTTGCCCATGCGTTCTTTGAGGAAGTCTGCCAAGCCGCCCGGAAAGTGAAAACTGGCTTCGGGCGGAACGTCTGTTCCTTCGCAAATCGACGGGTCGCATTTCCATCTGATTTCAACACCCCGGTGCAAATAGGCTTTGGAGCGGGCCATCTGCATGATACGTTTGGGTGAGAATTTCAGTTTTATGCCAAATATCTCCGGGTCGGGCTGAAACCGTACCGAAGTGCCACGTCGATTGGGGGCTGCGCCTAGCTTTTGCAATGGACCCAGTGCCTTGCCTTGGGAAAATGCCTGCCCATACAATTGCCGATTGCGCGCCACTTCGACCTCAAGCCGGGTGGACAGGGCGTTAACCACAGAAACGCCAACACCGTGCAGACCACCGGAAGTTTGATAGACTTTGGACGAGAATTTACCGCCAGCGTGCAAGGTGGTCATGATCACTTCAAGCGCTGATTTGTCTTTATATTTAGGATGGGCATCCACCGGAATGCCTCGACCGTTATCGGTGACGCGCAACCAATTGTCCGGCTCCAGCGACACTTCGATCCGGTCGGCGAAATCTGCCACCACTTCATCCATACAATTGTCGAGAACTTCGGCAAACAAATGGTGCATGGCGTTTGCGTCGGTCCCACCGATATACATGCCAGGCCGTTTGCGTACGGGTTCTAGCCCTTCAAGGACTTCGATGTCCTTGGCGGAATAGTTCGAATCTGTTTCGTCTTCAGTCATCTCATCAAACAGCGATTTTCGAGCGGTGCTGGTCATATTGTTACATTTCCGAATTTCAACTTTAATCTTGGAGTTGCCGACTACCTTGATCGCTAAAGATTGCTACTTCCTCACCAATTTCGGTTCTAACCCCGCGAAACATCACATCGGTCGAAAAAGAAAAAGCAAAATTACCATCTGGTGCCAAGGCCAAAACGCCGCCACTGGCACCCATGCGGGTGATTTCCAGTATTTCTTGATCGGCGGCGGTTTGCACGTCGGCCCCGGTCCATTGCATGCGGGCGCAAATGTCTCTGGCCACACTTGCGCGGATGAAATACTCGCCCCAGCCAGTTGCGGACACGGCGCAAGATTGATCATCAGCATAGGTTCCGGCTCCGATGATCGGCGAATCTCCGACCCGGCCCCATTTCTTGTTGGTCATACCACCGGTGGAGGTGGCCGCTGCCAAATGCCCGGCTCGATCCAATGCCACGGCACCGACGGTGCCGAAATGTACTGATGCGGGCAGGGCGGACATGGTGTCATTCCGTTCTGCATCTTGAACCCGGCGCAATTGTCTGCGGCGCTTTTCGGTGACAAACCAGTCAGAGTTTGCAGTCTCTAAACCTTGTTCCTGTGCAAATTGATCGGCACCATCACCCGCCAACATCACATGGGGGCTGTGATCCAACACAGCGCGCGCCGCCAGCACCGGATTTTTGATGGTGCGAACCCCAGCCACGGCACCAGCATTTTTGTTGCTGCCATCCATGATCGAAGAATCTAGTTCTACTTCTTGTTTGGCGGTAAGTACTGCGCCGCGCCCGGCATTAAACAGAAGATTGTCTTCCATCAAGACAATGGCAGCTTGAACCGCATCCAATGCGCTGCCACCTGCCGCAAGAACCGCGTAGCCTTCAGCCAGCGCAGTAGACAGCTCGGCGCGATAAGCGGCTTCTTCCTCTTCTGGTAGACCGCTAGGTCTGGCCGAACCCGCGCCGCCATGCACGAGGATCACAATGGGGTCTTGGCGTAAATGCATGGACTGCAAAGGGGGGCCGGATGTGCCGACGCTGTTATCAGAAAGAGTCTGGCAACCGATCAGCGTCATCGTAACTAAGGGCAAGAATAGCCAATGCAATTTTTTCATTTTGAATACCCGATGTGATTCGATAACTGCGCACCAGTATAGACTAAAAACAAGGGCTGGTACTCGGGGGAATACCAGCCCTTGAAAGGTACCCGTTTGAACAGAACACGGGGTTGCCTGTTCCTTTGGGAATGCGTCAGGTGTGTACGCGAGGAGATGCTTCTATAGGTTGTAACTACAGTCAAGTCACAACTACATAATAATACTTGGTATTATTACAATGAGTTAGGGTGAAGACTAAAAAGTATTTATCGCTTTGTTAACAACTAAAAGACGAAGCGAATCACGACCTTGCCAGTATGGCGCATAAAGCCATCGCGGATATCTGTATCAAAGTCGAAGCCAAACGAGGTGTATCGGCTGCCGGCAGTCAATGAGAACCCGAGCAATATGGCCGTATCGGGCAGAGCTTCAGGGGTTAGGTTGAATTGATTGTTAAATCCGGAGAACCGTGCGGTCGTCACAGAAGAATCGCCTTTGATGTCATTGCGAACGCCAGCTCGAATGCGGGGTGCCCACCAGCTACGATCTGAACCAAATCGCCGTCCTAACGTCATGGCAGCTGTTGCTGAAATGGTTTCAGAGGTGCGAGAGTCTACGCTTAGATCCACGCCGACACCACCACCGGTCTCGGAATAACTTTGCTCAACCAAACGCAAGAAATCGAGGGAAACACTGGGGCTAAATAACCACTTACCAACGGCAATGTCTCTGGATAGCCGCGTCGTGCTGGCTAAGTGATAGGCACTCCAATCACCAACTGCGGTGCGATCAACGCCGCCAAATTGTAAGTTTCGTTCTGAATCAAAACTATCATAACCAATGGCTGAATGAGTGATGAAATCAAACGCACCAAATTTGCGCCCCATATACCCACCCAATTGCACGGAAACCGATGATAACGGTGTATCAAATCCTTCGGACTGGGTGATCTGGTTTGAAAACCCGCTAAGCGAGACACCAACAGCATCAAACCCGGCAAATGGTACGTCATACCCGGCCGCCAATCCTAGGCCATATCCGGTATAGGGCTGGGACAGGGAGCTGCGATTACGGTCCATGTAATAACCGATTTCTTGTAACCAAACGCCACCTTCAGGACCGTACCCACGTCGAATGGCATCAAGTCGGTTGCCAATCGCACCCGTTGTCCCATCGGTATTGGCCAAGGTGAATTGCAAGGCGGCCGCGCCAAATTCTGGCAAGACTTGATTGTAGGCCCCAAAAAAATCATCGGAAGAAGTCAGACCGGCAAAGCCTCCGGTTACCGAAGCATCCGTACTGGTTGATAGCGCGGCAAACCAAGCATCATAAACGGCGGCCTGATTGGTCGTCATGCCCAAATCACTAGCTGACCTGCGACTTAACGTAACTACAAGGTTGCCGCTACCCGTATCCTGGGTCAGGCCAACATTGTACAAGAATGGCAATGATTGCGCGTCTAGCATGGCCGAGAAATCTTCGGCAAAATTAAACGTATTAGCTGAAATCAGATCAAATGAACCACCATCGCCGATCAATCCAGACAGTGCCGGCGCAATCCGCGCCCCGGCATCAAAGGTCACAGCACCGGATGCATTAAACGATGCGCTTTGCAGGCCGCCAGATGCGCCTGGTTCAATAAACAGTTGCAACCTAGCCGAAGGACCAAAATGAGCCGAGGTCAGAGACAACGTGGTATCCGCGCCCAAGGCCAATAAACCGTCGCGGACATCAATAGCCAATAGGCCATCAGAATCGGAAATTGCACCGGTTAGGGATGCGCCATTATCAACGACCAAGGTATCCGCGCCTTGGCCAAAAAGAACATCACCTGTAATAGTGCCGCCAGCCAATTCCAAGGTGTCGGCTCCACCACCAAACAGGATGTCGCCATCGATTTCAGGCGCCAGTGGGTCGACACCATCGTCAGGATCAGGATCAACGGCTAATACTTGGCGCAAGGTGGCGCCGCTGTTATTGACGCTTAAATCAACCGCAACTTTGCGTCTGGTCGTGTCAGTCGGATCAGCTTCGGTCCCGGTCGGAAACACCTCGTTGAAAACAGTCATAATTTGACCATTGTTCAACAACAAATCAACGGTGCCGCTTTCATCAACCACGCCCGCCGCAAAGCCGCCGACACCCGTGCCGGTATAGTTTGATTGTATCAGTGTATTGACCCGGATTTCGTTTACAACTGCGCCAGCTTCGATGATGACACCAGAGGCACGTTGTCCGAATTGTGAAATCGTGGTTGTACGAATGGCACCGCCTTGCAAATCAATCAAGGCGGCATTAGCACCATTGCCAACCGAGATGCCCGATGTATCTCCCTCAAACGCCGTTACATCTATGGTTCCGGTATTTGAAATGCCGCCAGCAATTGTAGTGGTTCGCAGGGTGCCGCCGATTTGTGTGCCCTCAACCCGGATGCCGGTTGCTGAAAAACCGTCATTTACCCCATTGGCAGTAATCGTCCCGCGATTGATGATACCGAAATTTTCGTCATCTGTCGCCAGGCCGACCGCACCAATGGTTACATCGCCGTTATCGGTGCCATCCAAAGAAGCAGCAACAAGCAAGGCGGGTGCTGATCCATCAGAGCGTAACGTGCCGCGTGTGGGGATGTTGTTCTCATCAAAAATTAGGTCATTGACGATGCCGCCGGTAACGTTGGCGCCCACTGCCATGGCCGAGCCACCAATTAGTAGATCATCTGCATCAAGCAGAGCGCGCGTTTCGGCGACTTGTCGGGTTACGGTACGAAATCCGGTCGATGTAACCGCCGCCAAATTATTAATCGCACCATTGACAGCACCGGTCACGCGAATGCCATCGGCACCTTCGCCTTGAACGCCAATGCGGCCAGATGTCGTCAAGTCACCGTTTAAGGCACCAGAAACTTCAATCGCATGGGATTGATCGCCGACCGTGGAAATAGCACCGGAGTTGACCAGATTCCCATTCAGTGTACCGGCCAATCGTATGCCAACCGAGTTATTGCCGTTCATGGCAATTTGACCCGCTGTGTTGTTGGTAATGTCACCAGTAAAGACCGCGCTGCCTTCAACCAAAATACCGGTTCGGCCAGTGCCTTGGGCCAATGGCGTATCAAAATCGCCATCGGAATCATCATCAGTCCCGGCAAATGTTTCATCCAATGTGATAGAGGCCGAATTCACTACGGTTCCGGTTGCCACGCCAGTAATTAGAATACCTGTGGTATTATCAGCATCGGTTGCGCCAATAGTACCCTGATTGGTCACTGAATTGTCGGAATTGATGGTAATCGCGGCTTCGCCCGCATTGATCAGAACTGATCCCGCATTGGAAACCACAATATCGCCCGCTCCGGGCGCGTTGATGCTGCCGGTATCAATCGGGGCGGTTTGGTCGTCATCAATGGAAACTTGGGCCAGAGCCGGGCTGCTCAAGCCCACAACCGGTAACGCAACACTCAACAACAGGATTTTACGCATAAACACCAAACCATCAAAGCTGTGTTGCGGATTACTTAAGGCCGCAAACTGGGGGAGGACATCTTGTAGAACGGAAAAAGCGCTACGTCGATTCCCTAACGGCCAGTTTTTGCACGAAAAAAAGCCGGAGTCGCCCCCGGCTTTGGTTTTCTTTTATTTGGGTCTGAAATTGAGATCAGGCTGAGTAATACATATCGAACTCAACCGGGTGTGGATGCATCTCAAAACGTACCACTTCTTCCATTTTTAACTCGATATACGCGTTGATCTGATCCTGACTCATCACATCGCCTCGTAACAAAAACGCCTGATCATCGGCCAGCGCACCCAATGCTTCACGCAGGTTCGAACAAACCGTTGGAATATCGCTTAGTTCTTCGGGGGGTAGATCGTACAAATCCTTGTCCATCGCATCGCCCGGATTGATCTTGTTGGCGATCCCATCCAGCCCGGCCATCAGCAAAGCAGTAAAGGTAAGGTACGGATTGCCCGACGCATCTGGAAAACGAACCTCCAAACGCTTGCCATTGGCTGATGGTGAGTAGGGAATGCGAACCGAAGCGGACCGGTTGCGCGCCGAATAAGCTAGTAAAACAGGGGCTTCAAAGCCTGGCACCAGACGTTTGTAAGAGTTTGTGGTCGCATTGGCAAAAGCGTTGATTGCCCGGGCGTGTTTAATAATGCCGCCAATGTAATGCAGACAGCTTTCTGACAGATCAGCATAGCGATTGCCCGCAAACAATGGCTTACCTTCTTTCCAAATCGACTGATGCACGTGCATTCCAGAGCCATTTTCACCGACGCAAGGCTTCGGCATGAACGTCGCGGATTTACCGTAGGCCGAGGCCACATTGTGGACCACATATTTGTAGAGCTGCAAATGATCAGCCATCTCGACCAGAGTTGAAAATTTCATGCCCAATTCGTGCTGGGCTGGGGCAACTTCATGGTGATGCTTTTCCGGAGCTAGGCCCAATTCGGTCATTACGCTTAACATTTCAGTCCGAATGTCTTGACCTGAGTCCACCGGTGGCACTGGGAAATAACCGCCGCCGGAGCCGGGGCGATGCCCCATATTACCAAACTCAAATTGAGTGCCTGAATTGGCAGGCAGTTCGGAAGAATCAACAAAATAACCGGTTTTTTCGGTATTGGTTGACCAACGCACATCATCAAAGATGAAAAACTCAGCCTCTGGACCAAAATAGGCGGTGTCGCCCACACCGGATGCTTTTAGGTAGTTTTCGGCTCGTTTGGCAGTGGATCGGGGGTCGCGACCATAAGGCGCAAATGTGCCTGGCTCTAGGATGTCGCAAAATAATGTCAATGTTTGCGACTGATAAAATGGATCAATTTTAGCCGTTGATGTATCAGGCATCAACACCATGTCGGAATCATTGATGGCCTTCCAACCAGCAATTGAGGAGCCGTCAAACATTACGCCGTCTTCGAAGAAGTCGTCATCCACCATGCTGCTATCCATGGTTACATGGTGCATTTTGCCTCTTGGATCGGTAAACCGAAGATCGACATAGCCAATATCTTGATCTTTCAGAATTTTCATTATATTTTTTGACATTGCAATAAACCTTATAAGTTACAGTTTGTTATGGAGTGATACTAAAGTGCGTCCTCGTCTCGTTCGCCGGTCCTGATACGAATAACTTCCAGAACATCGCTTACAAAAATTTTACCATCGCCGATCTTGCCGGTGCGGGCTGCCGTTTCAATGGCACTTACCACATTGTCGAGTTGACCGTCGCTCACCACAACCTCCACCTTTAGCTTGGGTAAAAAATCCACCACATATTCAGCGCCGCGATACAGCTCCGTGTGGCCCTTTTGTCGGCCAAAGCCTTTGGCTTCGGTGACAGTCAATCCTTGGATGCCTGCCTCATGCAGCGCTTCCTTTACATCATCAAGTTTGAACGGTTTGATGATTGCGACAATTAATTTCATGGCGGTCCCAAACTTTGATTACATAGTTGCAAATTATTGGTTCGAACTTTGGTCATATTTCTGCCAAAATGGAACCGATAGCGCAAGAAATCGCCAACACTACGTAATGTGCATAAATTAATTGCACAAAATGCACAAATAGCAGGCAAAATTATGGAAACTGCCAAAATTTACCGCACGGAAGATTGTTATGTACTCGATCAATTGGCCGAGAAAGCCGGAGTTTGCGGCTTTCAGTTGATGGAAAATGCTGGCAATGGAATGGGCCGGGCTATCGTGGCTAGGTTTGCACCTAAAAGTGCCTGCATTGTATGTGGTCCTGGCGCAAATGGCGGCGATGGTTATGTAATTGCGAGATATTTGTACGAACAGGGGTGCGAGGTCAGCCTGTTGGCGATTTCACCGCCCCAACCCAATTCCGTTGCAGCGCAGATGGAAGCTCGATTGCCGGCGGGCATTCAACGCGGTTCAGCGAGCATTCCGGCCAACTGCGGAATTATTGTTGATTGCCTGTTTGGCGCGGGTTTGGATCGCCCGATTACCGGCGAGTCTGCTGACTTGATTGATCAGATCAACGCCCATCCGGCACCGGTAATTTCGGCTGATTTACCGTCAGGTATCAATGGTGATGATGCCCAACCCGGCACACCGTCCATTATCGCAGCCATGACCATCACGTTTGAAGTACTGAAATCGGCTCATGTGCTGGAACCGGCGCGCAACCAGTGCGGCGAAATCACGGTTATTGAGATTGGGTTTCCGGTTGGAACCATCGATCAAGTTGAACCTGTCGCCTTGCAAAACCATCCATCCCTTTGGCTCAATATCCCGATGGAGCCGAGCGTTACCTCTCACAAGCATAATCGCGGTCGGTTATTGGTCGATTGCGGCGGGCCTTTGCATACTGGTGCCGCCCGATTGGCTGCTCGGGCGGGCTTACGCATTGGGGCGGGTTGGGTCACGTTGTCTGGTACAGCCGATGCGATGCAAGTGTGTGCTAACCACGAGACCAGCATCGTCTTGTCTGTGCGCCAACCGGGCGAGGCCATTACAGAAATTTTGCAAGTACAAAAGCCGAATTGTGTCCTGCTGGGGCCAGCTGGCGGCGTAGGCGAGGCCATGCGGTGTCAGGTTCTTGATCTGCTGGCAACTGGCATTGCCACCGTGTTGGATGCTGATGCATTGAGCAGTTTTGCCGACCAACCCCAGATTTTGCTAGATGCCTGTCATGCCAAAACCGTGTTACTACCCCATGAAGGTGAGTTTCGACGGCTATTCCCCGACCTGACAACCGAGTCAGGCAACAAGATCCACCGAGTAACAGCCGCAGCGCAAAGGGCAGGGTGTACGGTTTTACTAAAAGGGGCCGATAGCGTCATGGCGAATGAGGCTGGCCGTGTGGTAGCCAACACCTATACCAGCGCCCACTTGGCAAGTCTGGGTACCGGCGATGTGTTGGCCGGGATGGTGGCGGGACTGATGGCGCAAGGACATGGCGAATTTGATGCGTTATGTGCTGCTGTGTGGATGCATGGCGAATTGGGCCGCCAATGCGGCACAGGGCTGATTGCCGAAGATTTGCCGGGCGCCATACCGGCTATGTTGCAACGATTTCAAGAGCTATAAGCCACTGGCAAATCTGCTGATCAACTATACGTGATTGCACCTAACGGAATTGTATAGTTGGCTGTTACGAATGTTCCTTGCCTTTGTTCGCGCATTTCCGTATCGCCCATACAATGAAAACCGAAACATCCAATAAAAAGTCCAGACCTAAGTTAACCGAAGGTCCGGTATTGAGCCATTTGCTACGTCTTGGCATTCCCATGTCGATCGGTATTTTTGCTGTGATGTCGGCGTCTGTCATCGATACGTTTTATGTGTCTCGGTTGGGCACCACGCCGTTGGCCGCCGTTTCGTTTTGCGTACCTTTGTTGTTTGTCTTGCAAAGCCTCTCCGTTGGGCTGGGCGCCGGTGCATCATCGGTGGTGTCGCGCGCAGCGGGCGAGGGTGACCATGACCGTCTTAGCCGCCAAACCACGGATTCGGTCTTACTAGCCTTTCTAATCGTTGCAGCCTTTGCCACTGCCGGATATTTTGGCTTTGAGCAAATTGTTCGCTTGGCCGGTGCTTCGGATGAATTGATGCCGGATATTCGTTCGTATTTGCGAATTTCCTTCATTGGCTCAGCCTTTATTGTCGGCCCGATGGTTGCGGGCAATATCTTGCGCGCTTTGGGCGATGCTCGTGTGCCGGGCATGACCATGGTGGCGGGCGCAGCGATTAACCTGATCCTTGATCCGTTTTTGATTTTCGGAATTGGCCCATTCCCCAGAATGGAAGTGGCCGGTGCGGCTTTGGCAACGGTGTTATCTAATGTTTTGGCCATTGTGGTAATGGGTTGGTATATGGTGCATCGCGAGCGGTTGATTGTCTTAAAACTCCCGCCGTGGGACGAACTGGCCCACTCCTGGTGGGAAGTGTTGAAAGTCGGGGTGCCTGCCACCGCGACCAATATCGCGAACCCGATCACCATCTTCATCGTAACCGCAGCTTTTGCTACCTATGGCGATGCAGCTGTTGCTGGCATTGGCGTAGCTGGTCGCATTGAATTTTTGTTTGCCATTCCGTTATTGGCGCTTTCGGCTTCGATTGGTCCGATTACCGGCCAAAATGGCGGGGCGGGGTTACATTTGCGTGTGCGCGAAGCGTTTCGAGCTTCGTTCATGGTTTCGGCTATCTGGGCCGCAGGAACTGGGATTACACTCTTCTTCTTAAGTGGCTTTGTTGCACATCTGTTTTCGGCTGATCCAGACGTGCAATATGTGATCCGCTTGCACCTATCGATCGTGCCGTTGACTGCCATGGGCTATGGCATTGTGATTACCGCCGCCGCCGGGTTTAATGCGCTGGGTCGACCATTGCCCGGTATGATCATGACCTTTGGTCGATCTTTTGTTTTGATCGGTGTCGGAGTTTGGGTTGGCGGGCATTATTTTGGTATTTTAGGTGTCATCATGGTGTTGGCAATGGCCAACATGATTTCAGGCGTGCTGGCTTTGCTCTGGGTTCGTCAGGCCGACATGATGGCAAGATTATCCTCGCGACCACAACCCAAATCGGCCAAATCCACTTAATCGCCCCGACGGGTCAGCACCATACCAATTTCAACCTTGTTGTTGGAGTGATCCGAACGCAATCCATCATCATCGGGCCATTGCCATTTGTCGGTGCCAAACAGTTGGCGCATGTCATCCATCGCGCAATGAAAAGGCGGACCGCCCTCGCGGTAGGTCTGCATAAAGAGCGCAAACAGCTTACCACCCGGCTTCAGCCAGTCACGTAACTGCGCGGCATAATCCTGCCGCTGCCCCGGGTTTAGGGCGCACAAACAAGTTTGTTCATAGATCGCGTCAAATGGTGCCGGAGCATGCCAGTTCATCACGTCAACCTGTTCGAAAGCGACCGTTGGCGGCTTCTCATAGGTTTGTAACTTTTGTTGCTGGAATTCGATGGCGCTGGGTGCAAAATCCAGCGCCACGACTTCAAAGCCACGTTCGGCCAGATAAAACGGTTCCGCCGCCCGACCACATCCGGGGATCAAGATATGTCCCGGCTGCAATTGCTGGCTGGTTAGCCATTCAACCAAGGCTCCGTTGATGTCATCACGTTCCCAGCGGGTCGATTGATCGTGATACCGACCTTCCCACACCTCAACAGTTTCGAATTTAGGTATTTTTTTCATGTGGAAGACATTGAGACCGTTGCCATCACGCCGTCAAGGCGCTAACACCGCGCACGACCCCGAAACATGCGGATGTGGCGGAATTGGTAGACGCGCTGGATTTAGGTTCCAGTGTCTTACGACGTGGAGGTTCGAGTCCTCTCATCCGCACCATTCGCAGGCGGTTTGGCTGCGCCAAATCAAGTGGTCCGGTGGACCATTTGAAGCTGAAGAATGCCCCGGCAGGGGCTTTGGCGCTATCGCGATGCTGACGCTCGCTATTTGAGGACGGATTTGGCTCGATATTAGTCCCCGGCCTTGCCTGAATAACATCAGTCCTTTTTTGCTTTTTTATAAGCTTTGCGTTTGATGAGTTGATCTAGCCAATTTTTTGCATGTGGTAGTTGATCGATCAAACCCATGCTGTTTGCCCAAATCATTGCGGATCCGACCATCACATCAGCGGCGGTAAATCTATCACCCAGAATAAACTGGTTTTGTTTCAATACTGGTTCCAAGACGGAAACCGCGACATCAATTGGTGTCAGGGCTAGTGAGCTATCTATGAACTTTCCACCATCTTTTTCGGTTTGGCGGCGGCGGGCTTCTTCCAGAACTGCCGGTTCCAGCGTACCAATTGCATAAGCCATCCACCGGTAATAGTTCGCGCGCTCTGTGGTGTTGGTGGCGGGGGAAAAATTCTTTTCTGGGAATTGATCTGCTAAATACTTACAGATGGCGATTGACTCGCTCAGTACCAGATCTCCATGAGCCAGAGCCGGTACTTTTCCTGCAGGATTGATTTTCAAATAGGGCACAGATTTATGTTCGCCTAGTCGTAGGTCCACCCGTTTGATTTCATAGGGAGTTTCCATTTCCTCTAATAACCAACGTGGCCGGGCGGAACGGGTTCCGGGATAATAATAAAGGCATGGGCGTATGTTTTTTTGTAGGGGGCGGCGTGTTTTTCATCGGTTCCTCGGTGTTTTGCACCGGTATCCGGCGCGTTCATCTGCATGCCACGCTTGACATATGTGTATATGCGCGCAATAAGAGGTGCATATACACTAATTGTCAAGCGAGAGTTGAGATATGAGTAATGCTTTGGAAGCCTGCGCCTGTATGAATATCCGTAAAACGGCACGGTTGATCGCACAATTCTATGATCAGCGTTTGCAACCCAGTGGATTGCGTACGACGCAGTTCACATTGTTAGCAACTCTGGGGCATTTGGCACCAGTAACTATCACCAATTTAGCCGAGCATATGGGGATGGACCGAACTACGTTGACCCGCAATATCCGGTTGTTGGAACAAAAAGGCTTGATTGAAGGGCGACCGGCAGAGGATGCCAGAGTTCGTATGTTATCACTGACCCAAGAGGGAAAGATAAGCATCGACGAGACACGCCCGTATTGGGAGGTCGCGCAATCAGCTTTTCTAGATAAATTTGGCCGACGTCGGTGGCAAAACCTGCGAGGTGAGTTGAGCGAAGTTTCGCGAATTATGGTGCCTGAATAAGTTTTTTTTACATTATAGAGTGTAGATACACTAAAGGAAAAATTATGAGATTTGATATTTATAAACCTGGTCCGGCAATTAGCCTTGCTGCTTTGTTGATTGTGGCCGGATGCACGACAACGGAACAAGCTAAATTACCCGCATTGGCAGCTAATGAGGCGGTGGAACAACAAGTGACAGAACATGGGCTGGCCCCAACGTTAACCCGGGCCATCGCGTTTGAGAATCTGGAGCAAGACAACCCTGAACAAAGCTTTCACCCGGATATCGAGTTTTATGAAACAGTTCTGTCTTACGGTAACAATACCGACCCACGGGTGACCTTTTTGTTGGTAAATGGATATTTGACCAGCAATCAACAGGCGCGGGGTATCAATTATTTTGAAGGCTTGTTGGCGCGATATCAGCATCATATGGATGCAGAAACCCATGCGACTTATTTATCTGGTTATGCCATTTTACGAGCAACCTATGCCGACAATGTTCCCCTCATCAGCCGCATTGGCTGGGTGAATGATACGTTCGATTTGTTGGAGGAGGCAAAAACCTTGACTAACAATCAGAACCCGTTGGTCCATTGGGCCTCGGGGTTGATTTATGCGCAAGTACCATTCTTTTTTTTCAAAAAAGAACAAGCCTATACGGAATTAAACTGGTTGGCGGAGCGCCCGGAAAGCGAACCGATTTCCGGGTTTTATCGTGAGGTCTATCACTATCTAGCCAAGCTTCATGGCAATGATGGCCGCAAGGAGCTGGC
>JAJFFR010000070.1 GCA_021776555.1 Robiginitomaculum sp. | reverse complement strand
CGATGATGAAATTGCCAATATTGATGCGACTTTGAGTGCCAAAGAAGGAGAGATTATGCAGGTTTAGGTCACATTCTGATGCATGCAGAATCTGCAGAATCTAGTGGCTCTGAAGCAATGTCGCCGCCACATGTTGCCATTGTTATGGACGGCAATGGTCGTTGGGCAGAAGCACGCGGCAAATCCAGAATTGCGGGCCATCAGGCCGGGGTTGATGCGGTTCGCAAAATCGTTCATCACGCCGCAAAACGCGGTACCCGTTATTTGACCTTGTTCAGTTTTTCAACCGAGAACTGGAAACGCCCCAAGGACGAAGTTCAGGCTCTTTTTGCTTTGATGAAAAAGTTTGTAGAAAAAGACTTGTCCCGACTCCATGACGAGGGTGTGCGAGTTTGCGTGCTGGGTAACAGAGCTAACTTGCCCATTGATACTCAAAAATTACTGACCAATGTTGAAGAAAAAACACAGGCTAACACTGGTTTGAACTTGAACATCGCCTTTAACTATGGCGGACGAGACGAAATCCGGCGCATGGTTCAATCAATCGGGCAGAAGATACTCTCAGAAGAAATGAAACCAGACGAAATCACCGAGGAAATGATCTGCGGCTCGTTGGATACTGCGGGGCACCCGGATCCAGATATGATTATTCGAACCAGTGGAGAAAACCGCATTAGCAATTTTTTGCTGTGGCAGAGTGCCTATTCCGAATTTATTTTACTGGACGTGTTGTGGCCAGACTTTGCAGAGCCTGAATATGACCAGGCGCTCAAAATGTTTGCCAAACGTAATCGAAGAATTGGTGGGGTTCATTCAAAATGAGTTCCTCATTTCCAAACCCTTTCTTAAACAGTGGATTCAAAACTAGGGTTGTTTCGGCCATTGTTTTGATCGGCATTGCGTTGGCAGGCGTATTTGCTGGGGGAAATTTGTTTATCCTTGTGGTGGCAATTTTTGGTGCCATGATGCTAAACGAATGGAAAAATATCTCTGATCCAAATGGCGGAAATTTGCCATTGGCCTTAAACGGTTTGGCATTGATCGGAACGACGTTCTTTGTGGTATCCGGAATGATAACGCAGGCCGGAATTTTACTATTCGCATTTGTATTTTTGAACAGCTTGGAGCGAGCCAGACGGGGCAGCGCTTGGCGAGCCGGGTTTGGTCTGCTTTATTTACTGCTTCCAGTTTTGTTGCTGATGATGTTACGCAACATAGAAGGCGGCTTGGGCTTAGTTCTTTACATTTTCACGGTGGTTTGGGCAGCAGATTCCGGGGCCTATTTATTGGGTAGCATGTTGCGGGGTCCAAAATTATGGCCAGAAATCAGCCCGAATAAAACTTGGTCCGGATTTTTTGGCGGTATCGGGTTGGGAACTATTTGTGGAGCCGCTTTGGCGTACTTTTTGGGTCGTGATTTCATTGCTTTTGGCGCTTTGGCCTTTGTTTTGACCATTGTTGCGGCTGGGGGTGATTTACTCATTTCACGAATGAAGCGGCATTTCGGGGTCAAAGATACGGGCGATACCATACCGGGGCATGGCGGTGTGATCGACCGTTTGGATGCCTTTTTGGCTGCCGTGTTGGTTTGCGCTGCGTTGATTTATGAATACCCCGGAATTTGGGGCCAGTTTTAACCGGTGTCCAGCCAATCAGACAAAACCGTCACCATTTTGGGTGCAACCGGTTCCGTGGGCTGTGCCACGCTCGATATCCTTCGCCAGCAGCGTAAAGAATTAGGTGATGATGCGATTGTACTAGAGGCGTTGAGTGCCAACAATAACTGGCAAAAACTTGTAGAATTAGCGTTGGAATTTCGTCCCAAATTCGTGGCATTGGCTGAACCTGCTCATGCGGATGATTTAATTGAAGCCTTAGGCGGAACAGGGATCGAAATTGGCTCCGGCGCGCAGGCCATTGAAGAAGCCGCAGCTCGCGACGCAAACTGGGTGATGGCTGCCATCACCGGTGCTGCTGGATTACGTTCCGTTTTGACTGCTGCGAAACGGGGTTGTTCGCTTGCTTTGGCGAATAAAGAATCACTAGTTTGCGCTGGCTCATTACTGGTGGAAACCTGCGCCCGCAATGGCACTACGTTATTGCCGGTAGATTCAGAGCATAACGCGATTTTTCAAGTTTTTGACCCAACCAAAAAGGCGCAGGTTCGTCGGGTGATCCTGACCGCATCTGGCGGCCCCTTTTTGCATTGGAGCAAACCAAGAATTGCCAAAGCCACGCCAGCCGAGGCAATCGCCCATCCAGTTTGGTCAATGGGGGCCAAAATATCAGTGGATTCGGCTAGTTTGATGAACAAAGGATTGGAATTAATTGAGGCTCGCCATCTTTTTGACGTAAGTCCGTCACAACTTGAGGTCTTGGTTCATCCGCAATCGGTTGTCCATGGTTTGGTTGAATATAAGGATGGCTCTATGTTGGCTCAATTGGGTGCCCCGGATATGCGCGTTCCGATCGCTTCGGCATGGGCGTGGCCACACCGTATTCAGACATCCTGTGAATCATTATCTTTAGCCGATATCGGTCGTTTGGATTTTGAAAATCCCGATCTGGAGCGTTTTCCAGCACTGGGACTGGCTATAGAAGCTATGAAAATTGGAGGAAATGCCTGTAATGCGTTGAGTGCGGCAAATGAAATTGCTGTGGCCTCGTTTTTGCAGGGGGAATTGGGATTTTTTCAAATCGCAGAAACTGTTGAATATGTATTGGATCATGGTGATGACGAAGGAGACACTTGGAATGGTGAACCTGAAGGTATCGACTATGTTTTTGACGTGGATCAACGGGCGCGTCGCGCCTGCCAAGATCGTATTGCAACCCTCTAAAACCATATTTGAAGTGTGAACCGCTATGAGCCTTTTTCTCTTTTCCCTTGCCTCGATCTTGTCATTTTTGTTTGTGTTTACCATCATCGTTTTTGTACACGAGATGGGGCATTTTCTGGCCGCACGATGGTTGGGTTTCAAAGTTGAAACGTTTTCCATTGGTTTTGGAAAGCCACTGGTTCAGTGGCAAGACAAGCATGGTACTTTGTGGCGCATTTCCCGACTTCCACTGGGAGGGTTCGTGAAATTCGCTGGTGATTCCGACGCGGCTAGCACGCCGGATGTCGAGCAGATGGAAAAATTAAAGGAACTTGCAAAAACCAATCCGGAAGAAAATCCGTTAAATGGTATTTTCCCATTTATGCCACTCTGGCGCCGCGCTGTGGTGGTTGTTTCCGGACCCTTGATGAACTTTGCCTTTGCCATTGTGGTCTTTTCAATATTTTTGATGATTTTTGGAACGTCGTATACCGGGACCACAATTGGCTCTGTGCGGGCCGAAAGTCCGGCCGCAATAGCTGGGTTTCAGGTTGGGGATAAAATTATCAATGCCAATGGCGAACCGTTGGAGAGCTTCCAAAGATTAGCTACAATCGTGTCGATCAGCGCCGATGATCCGATCCAGTTTACTGTGGACCGTGCTGGTCAGCAGATCGCCCTAACCGCCACTCCCGAGACAGTCATTGATAGAGACCCGTTTGGTCGAATGTCTAAAAAAGGACTATTGGGAATTGGTGGCAACGCAGAAGTATTCACCAAACGCTATGGCCCAATTGCGGCAATTGGCGAAGGGTCAGTCATGACCAAAAAAGCAATTGGTGACCAGATTGCATTTGTCGGTCGGTTATTTCGAGGAAAAGGCTCTGCTGAAATGCTGGGCGGGCCATTGCGAATTCTTTATATCGCTGGAAAAGTCGGCGCTGGAGATCTGGATACGGCTGAACCAGTCAAGCGGTCTTTGTCGCAACGGGTGTTGTCATTGATCTGGTTAGCTGGCGGATTGTCCGTTGCCATTGGGTTGATCAACTTGGCCCCAGTGCCCATGCTGGATGGGGGGCATTTGGTATTTTACGCCTATGAGGCGATTGTTGGACGACCTTTGAGCGAACAATTGCAAATAATTGGCTTCAAGCTGGGTTTTTCTGCGGTAATATGTTTATTGGCCTTTGCCACATTCAATGACTTGCGCTATTTCGACGTGTTTGATTTTATTGGCCGGTTATTCTCCTGAATAATAGTACAGGGACTGTATAGTACATGCCTCGATTTGGCTTGAATATTTTGGTGAGTTTTTTGCTTGGGCTAGCAATGCTGGGCGGCGCCCGTCTCGCAATTGCACAAGATGCAAGTGCAGCAGCTCCAGAACAGGTTTCACGTATTCGCCAAGTTGTCGTGCAGGGCAATCAGCGGCTGGAAGCAGGAACGGTTCAATCCTATTTATTGCTAGGGCCGGGCGATCCTTTTAATGCCCAATTGATCGACCTATCCTTAAAGACATTATTTGCGACCGGCTTGTTTGCTGACATTTCCATTGTCGAGCAAAATAGCTCTTTGGTGGTGTCGGTGGTTGAAAATCCGATTATCAATCGAGTTATTTTCGAAGGAAACCGGGCATTAAAAGAAGACAAGTTGCGC
>JAJFFR010000069.1 GCA_021776555.1 Robiginitomaculum sp. | reverse complement strand
CGCGCCCAAAAACACACCGTCTGGTTTTAAGGCCTGACGAACTCGGACCAGTTCGGCTGGCAAGTCGTTGATGGTGTGCAGTTCCAAAAAGGAAACCAGCAGATCAAGCGCTGAGCCAAGCTCCGCTCCCGGCTTCAGTTTGTTGCCGAGCAAGGCCTGTGCAATGCCCGCATTGGCATCTAGTTCTGGGAACAGCCCACCTTGCAATTGCACATGGGTAAAGTCGCGGTTTATGCTATCAATGCGATCCATCATATCTTTCCAAACCCGTCGGTGTAGAAAATCATGGTCGGCGAAACCTGCCTTTGCCCGTTTTTGATTACGAGCAATCCGGGCCGGATCAAACAGGAGCGCAGGGGATTTCATGGGCGTGAGGTTTTCCATATGAACCGAATTGACAGAAGCTTAACCCCGCTCAGCCGACTGTGGCATAAGGTTTTACAACAAGTATTGCCTGCCGTGTCGCCATTGGGACTTGGTGTGGTCAGCAGTACCGGCGCGATGGATGCAGCGCAATGGCGCGAGCTGGAATTTCTATCCGGGGCTATTTGTCAGGCTTGCGGCGCACCGGTGCCGCAAAGTCTGGACCCACAAAACCTTTGCCTTTCCTGCGAGAGCCGTCCGCCAAAGGTCGCCAGAACCCGCTCAGCTCTGGTGTATTCTGACCTGTCAAAGCGCCTGATCCTTAGTTTCAAACATGGCGGGCGAGCCGACAGTATCGAGGTATTTGCCAATTGGATGGCACATGCCGCGCCCGACTTACTGCAACCACCCGGGATTTTGGTACCGGTGCCGCTGCACCTGTTTCGTCGGATGCAGCGCAAGTTCAACCAGTCAGCCTTGCTCAGCAACGCACTAGCTAGCAGATGCAATCTAACCCATGAACCATTGGTCTTGGTCCGACGCCGCCACACACCAAGCCAAGCGCAAAAATCTGGCAAGGGCCGAGCGCGCAATGTTTCAGGTGCGTTTTTGGTGCCGGATAAATATCTGAGCCTCATCAAGGGGCAACGTATCGTCCTGATTGATGATGTTCGGACCTCGGGTGCGACGCTGGACGCTTGCGCTGCTAGCTTATTGGCCTCGGGTGCTGCACAAATTGACGCGATCACCTTGGCACGCGTTGTCAAACGCTAAGGATCAGCTACATAAGGGGCCAACTCAATTGGCGGAAGCACACCCAATGCAACCTGTAACGATCTATACCACGGCGTTTTGTCCGTATTGCGTAAGAGCGCTGAAACTGTTTCGGCAGAAGAACGTGGCAATCAAAGAAATTGCCGCCGGGTTCAATGCCAAAGCCAAAGCCGAAATGATCCAGCGTGCGAATGGTCGCCGTACCTTCCCGCAAATCTTCGTGGGCGAGACCCATGTGGGTGGCTGCGACGAATTGATGGCGCTGGACGCGAGTGGCAAACTGGACCCGCTGCTCGCCGCAAATTGAGTCAATGACTGTGCTCCACACCGCCTTGTTGCAGATGCGCTCTGGCACCGACCCAGATCGCAATTTTGAACAGGCCCGCGCGCTGATTGTGCAGGCTGCCAAGGCCGGGGCCACCCTGATTGCCAGTCCGGAGAACACTGGGTTGTTGGAAACAGATCGGCCCAAAATGCTGGCCCAGATCGCCGCCGAACCGGAAACCCGGATTTTACAACAATTTCAAAGTCTGGCCGCAGAACTGAATATCTCCTTGCTGATCGGCTCATTGGCTATCAAAGTGTCATCGAATAAAGCAACCAATCGGTCTTATGCCATTGATCCACATGGTAAAGTTGTCGCTCGCTATGACAAAATCCATTTGTTCGATGTGGCAGTTTCCAATACTGAAACTTGGCGCGAGAGCGATCATATCCAGCCCGGAACACAAGCCGTATTGGCCGAACTGGCTGGAGCCAAAATTGGCCTGACCATCTGCTATGATTTACGCTTTGCGGCCCTATACCGCGCATTGGCACAAGCAGGCGCGCAGATTTTATGCGTCCCGGCCGCCTTTACCCGGGTGACTGGAAAGGCCCATTGGAAAACCCTGCTGCGGGCCAGAGCTATCGAAAACGCAGCGTTTGTGATTGCACCCGCGCAAGGCGGCGTTCACGAGGACGGGCGACGCACGTGGGGCCGCTCGATGATCATCAATCCGTGGGGCACGATATTGGCCGAACTGGACCATGACGAGCCGGGCATTTTACAAGCCGAACTTGATCTAGAGCTGGTCGCTAAAACCCGCCACCGAATACCGGTGCTCGAACAGCAAATCGGATTTACTGGGCCATGATCCGCTATGCGCTAACTTGTGAGCACAAGCACGAGTTCGAGGCGTGGTTCTCGTCCTCTGATGACTTCAAAACCCAGCAACAAGACCATTTGGTCCATTGCCCGTATTGCAACAGCGCCGAGATCACCAAACAGGTCATGGCGCCAGCCGTGCGGGGCGCAAAGAAAGCCGCCCCTTCACCGGAACAAGCCTTTGCTGAATTTGCCTCCAAAGTCCGCAACAAAATCCGCGAAACCCATGATTATGTCGGTGATGAGTTTTCCGATCAGGCCCGCGCCATGCACGAAGGTGAAACGCCGGAAAAACCAATTTATGGCGAAATCAGTCCCGAACAGGCCAAAGACCTGAAAGACGATGGTGTCCCAGCACAACCTCTACCCGAGCCATTTTCCCCGGGAAAACCAAAAAAACTGAATTAAACCGGTTCAAAAAAGAAATCATCGTCCACAATCTGCCAAATATCCAGATCATACTTGGCCCACATGGTAGCAGTATCTTGCGACTCATCAGATGCTGGCCGTGTTGGTGAGAAATTGAAAATCCATCTTTATATGGAATTTCAGCTATATTCACATTGTCAAAGAGCCGCAAACTGGCTGGAACACCGCCAATTGCCTGACCAGTATACCTGACCAGAAGGTTCGGCGATCAACCGCTACCTATCCCCAAGGCCCAAGCGTCAACAAGCGTCAATGTCTGTGATTTATCTGTCAGTTTATTGTGAATGAGTGTCCGGGTAGTGGCCACTGATTGCGATTGGATTGTGTGGTCATCGCTGGGCGTGACAATACAAAATGACACTTAGCACTGGACCCTCCGGTCAAGCCGGAGGGAGGCAGACTTAAATTGTACGCAAGGATTTGCGACCGGCCTTTGACCTCAAACCACTAACCTCCTTATTGCTTCCCTCCGGCTTGACCAGAGGGTCCATGACCATTGTACCACTTGCCGATCCTTCGAGGCTCCCGCTGGTCGCACCTCAGGATGAAGTGGGTGGTGTGGGTTCGGTTCGTTTCAAAACCTACCTCATCCCCGGATCGAGTCCGGGGCAGGCTCTGAGGTGCCGCGAAGCGGCCTCGAAGGATCGGCAAGCGGTATTGTATGGCTAAAAACTGGACCCCGGCTTTGGGGCCGGGGACCGGCTAGGAACTAATCTTTAACCGCCACCATCATGTAATTAACCGTCACGTCGCGGCCTTCGAACCAGGTTCGGGTTAGCGGGTTGAACGCCACGCCGAACGGGCCGGTTACATTCAGATCAAAACTCTCTAGCGGCTCTCGAATTTCATCGGGGCGAACTAGTTTTTCGTATTCATGGGTGCCCGGCGGCAACCAGCGCAAAATCTGTTCTGCGGCAAAAATGGCCAAGGCTTGCGCTTTGCGGGTTCGGTTCAAGGTGGCAATGATCATCATGCCGCCCGGTGCCAGCAGATCAGTACACGAATGCAAAAACGATTGGCGATCCGCCGTATGTTCGATCACTTCCATGTTTAGGATAACATCAAACGGTTTTGTTCCAGATGCCAGCAAGCTCTCCGAAGTGGAATGGCGAAAATCGACTTGCACACCGATTTTCTCCGCATGGTGCCGGGCCGTGCCGATATTGGCTTCGGCCGCATCTACGCCGGTTACCGTTGCACCCAGACGGGCCATCGGCACCGAGAGCAAACCGCCGCCGCAACCAATATCTAGCAAGCGCAAACCGGTCAAAGGTTGGCGCGCCCGCTCGTCGAGGTCAAAACGTTCGATCAAATGGCGCCGAATAAAGCCAAGGCGGATCGGGTTAAATTGGTGCAGCGGCTTAAACTTGCCTTCCGGATCCCACCATTCATCGGCCATCGCGGCGAATTTCGCCACTTCGTCCGGATCAATGCTTGGATCCGCCGTTAAATTTTCTGTTGCAAATTTCGTTGGGTTCTGTTTTGCCATGTGCTATTTCCTGCCTCGGTCGGGTTGCCCCGATCGGATTTGGTACCCAGTGTAACCCCAAAAGCAACAACGGAATAGTCGGCATATGGCCCGCATTGTGATGAAATTTGGTGGAACCTCCACCGCGAACACCGAAACCCTGCGGGTTTGCGCGGCACGGGTGGCCGAAGAAGTTTTAGCCGGGCATCAAGTCGCGGTAGTGGTGTCAGCTCCGGCTGGAATGACCGACGATTTAACGGCGCGCATAAATGAATTTGATCCCAATCACCACCATCTGGACGAGGCCGATCTGGTTTTGTCGTCCGGCGAGCAGATCAATGCCGGTTTATTGGCTATGGCCTTACGCCAATTGGGTCATTCGGCCCGATCATGGACCGGATGGCAATCTGGATTTATCACCGATGGCAACCATGGACAGGCGCGCCTGAGCGAAACCAAATCGCAAGACCTGATTGCCTCATTGGAGCAAGGCCATGTCGCGGTATTAACCGGGTTTCAGGGGATCAGCGAAGCGGGCCGAATCACCACATTGGGACGCGGCGGTTCTGATGTATCGGCTGTGGCGCTGGCTACTGCGATCAACGCAGACCGGTGCGATATCTACACCGATGTAACCGGGGTGTTTACCGCCGATCCGCGCATGGTTACCGAAGCCAAACGCATCGATGTGCTGTCATCAGAAGAAATGCTCGAGATGGCCTCAAGCGGTGCCAAGGTGCTGCATACCCGCTCCGTGGAACTGGCCCTGTCCGAGGATGTTCCCTTGCGGGTGTTGTCCACCTTTGAACCGGGGCCGGGCACCAGCATAAAGCCGGGCCGACAAATGGCCGGCCTGGAAACCCATTTGGCTAGCGGTGTTACCTATTCGCGCGATCAGTCACGCATTTCACTGTATGGTCTTCAATCCCAAGCTGGGCTGATTACCCAGATATTTGGCGCCATGACAGAAGCCAAAATTAACGTGGACATGATCGTGCAAAGTCCGACCCTGCACCGGGACCGGACCAATTTAATCTTTGCCACCAGTCGGGGCGATCACGAGGCCGCCTTGGCCGTGTTGCGCCGGTTGGCTATCACCTTGATGTATCAACGCCTCGAAGTGTCGCCGATCATGGCCAAGGTCTCGATCATCGGGCTGGGTTTACGCTCGCAAGCCGGGATGGCCCACACGTTCTTCAACGCTTTATCCAAAGCTGGCATTGCCATGGACGCAGTGGCTACGTCCGAGCTGCGGATCAGTGCCTTGATCACCGAAAATTTGGTCGAGCAAGCCGTTCGTGCCTTGCACTTCGCATTTGATCTGGATCGCAATGCCGATGGGTGATCGCAATCGCTCCTTGAATATGATCCGCCAAATCCGCGAGATATTGGCGGCCAGCGATCCGTCTCAAAGCCGGCTCGATAAACTGGTCGAAATCATTGCGCACAATATGCAAACGGAAGTTTGCTCGATCTATTTGCACCACGCCGATGATCAAATGGAATTATGGGCCACTAAAGGTTTGGCCGCCGGTGCGGTTCACCAGACCCGATTGGCCCCCGGTGAGGGATTGGTCGGTGAAGTGGTGCGAACCAGCAGCCCAGTCAATGTGCAAAACGCTTTGGCCGACCCTAGGTTTTCCCTACAACCGGCCACACAGGAACAAGGGTTTTTGGCCTTTTTGGGCGTGCCGGTGTTGCGGTCCGGGCGCTTGTTGGGCGTTTTGGTCATTCAAGACGGGGTCGAGCGACTGTTCAGCCCCGAAGCCGTTGAAGCGCTACAAAATGTAGCGATGATATTGGCCGAGATTGTTGCCTCTGGTGAATTGCTCAGCCCGGCCGATCTGGACGAGGTCGAAGTACGGCCGCTTCGCCCCCTGCACCTGCACGGCAAGACCATTGTCGAGGGCATGGCCATGGGACAGGCCGTGCAATTCGAGCCACATGTGGTCGGTCATTCACGCCTGACCGATGATCCAGATCACGAGATTGAGCGGGTGCGGACCGCACTGGACGAACTGCAGCAGACATTGGATCGGTTGTTTGTCGGTAAGGGTCATGCCTTTGGCGAGCCAACCCGCGAGGTGATGAACGCCTATCGGATGTTTGCCCGAGATCAAAGCTGGTTTGAGCGGATTAGCGCCGCCGCTAGTTCTGGTTTGACCGCTGAAGCTGCCGTTGAGCGGGTGCGCGGCGAATACCGCCAGCGTTTCTTAAAAGCTCGCGATCCATATTTGCGCGAACGGCTGCACGATCTAGAAGACCTAGCCAATCGGTTATTGCGCCATCTGGGCGGGGTGACCGAAGCCCGCGATCTGCCGGAAAACACCATTTTGATCGCCCGCAATATCGGACCGGCGGAATTATTGGAGCTGGATCGCAGTCGTTTGCGTGGGTTAATCCTCGAAGAAGGTTCGCGTACTTCTCATGCAGCCATTGTCGCCGGGGCCATGCGGCTACCGGTACTGGGTTCGCTGCCCGGTCTGCTGGCTCATGTGAACGAGGGCGATACGGTGCTGCTCGACGGTGAATTGGCCGAACTACGAGTGCGTCCAGCACCAGAAACCGAAAGCAGTTTTGTCGAACGCTTACGAGTTCGTCAGCAAAAACGCGCTGCCTTTTCTGCCCTACGCGATCAACCGGCGATCTCGATTGATGGGCAAAAAATCGAGCTTCTGCTGAACGCCGGACTGTTGATTGATCTGCCGCATCTGGCCGATACTGGGGCCGATGGCATCGGGCTGTTTCGCACTGAATTTCAGTTCATGCTGGCCGATAGCTTGCCCAAACAAGCCGATCAAACCGAATTGTATGCAAAAGTACTCGAAGCGGCCGGGAACAAACCAGTGGTGTTTCGCACCCTCGATTTGGGCGGGGACAAGGTGCTACCGTACGTTTCGCAGGAACGCGAAGCCAACCCAGCATTGGGCTGGAGGGCTATTCGAATGGCCGTCGATCGACCCGGCATGTTTCGCTATCAATTACGTGCATTATTACACGCCGCTGCCGGTCAAACCTTGCGGGTGATGTTTCCACTGGTTTCCACGGTGGCCGAATTTGCCAAGGCTCGCCAAATTCTTGAAGCGGAATTTGCCCGGCTTAAGCGCTTCGGTCATGCGGATTTACCGACTGAGCTGGAAATCGGCTGTATGATCGAAACACCAGCTTTGGTCTGGCAATTAGATGATCTATTGCCGATGACTGATTTTGTCTCGGTCGGGGCCAATGATCTCATGCAGTATTTTTTCGCAGCAGATCGCGAAAACATCCGGGTATCGGATCGCTACGATCCATTGCACCCCGGCGCAGTGGCTATGTTACGCCAAATTGCCGAAACCGCCAGTCGGCATAACGTGCCCGTTTCGATTTGTGGCGAAATGGCCGGGCGGCTTGAGGATGCGGCGGTCTTGATGGCGCTGGGATTTCGACAATTATCGGTTCCGGCCTCAGCTATTGGACCGCTAAAACAGATGATCCTAAGCCTCGATATCCATGATCTCGCCGAGCAGTTGCAAAAATGGTTACAGGATACCGTCCCAAATATACGCAAAAACACCCGCAAATTCGTCAAAAAGGCGAGTTCAAAGCCCTGATTTGATCATTAACCGTAGAATCTGGGGGAAACCCCTTGAATTGATTCAGATAATCAGGTTTTATTCATAAGTGAGGTAAATAAGCTACAGCACGCATCCGGGGAATTATCTGATTCGTTTCAGATAGATAGAGATTTGTAGGCCGATTTTATGGACGCAACGGGGATTCTCGCTAATACCACTGGTGGCAACGCAACATTGGGTGCCAATGATTTGTGTATTGGACAAGCTTTACACGCGGCACGGCTCCGGGCTGGGCTAGAGCTGTCTCAAGTCTCTGCTGACTTGAAGATTTGTACTGATTATTTGCAAGCCATTGAAAATATGGATCGCACTGCATTGCCACACCGGGCCTATGCCTTGGGCTTTGTCCGGTGCTATGCGAGCTATCTGGGCCTGAACCCACAATCCAGCGTAGATAAATTCGAAGCCGGTGATTGTGCTGACATTACCTCGCACCGTGATATTTCAGTAAAACCCACGCCTTTTTGGCTGGATTTTGCCTTACCGAAGCGCGCCGGGATCAGCATTGCACTGATCGGCATGTTGGGTTTGGCCGCTTGGTTTGGTCAGCGCAACGAAACTGTACCGCACATTGTACCACCTGTGCCGGAAATGTTGCGGACCTGGTCCGAAAGCAATGATTTGCAAAATGCGCCATCGATTGTGGTCGAACCAGTGAATTCTGCGCGAGCACAGCCATTGGGCGGTTGACCCCGGCCCCAAAACCGCGCCATTTCTGACAGCTTGATATTTCTGACATGAAAGACAGCGGGTCATGCCCGAGGGCTTAACTTCCATTCGACCATGGCGCACGATTGTACGGCGCAATTCTCGTCAGATCATGGTGGGCGACGTTCCCATTGGCGGCGACGCACCTATTTCTGTGCAATCCATGACCAACACGCCCACCTCGGACGCCAAAGCCACGATCGGGCAGATCATTGATCTGGCCGATGCCGGGGCCGATCTGGTCCGGGTGTCGTGTCCTGATACAGCATCAACTGATGCCTTTACTGAAATTGTGCGAAATTCACCGGTTCCACTAATCGCTGACATTCATTTTCACTATCAACGCGGCATCGAAGCGGCCAAAGCTGGCGCCGCCTGTTTGCGAATCAATCCGGGTAATATCGGCAAACCAGAACGGGTTTCCGAAGTGATACAGGCCGCCAAGGATCACAATTGCGCTATTCGGATCGGGGTCAATGGCGGATCATTAGAGCGTGATCTGCTCGATAAATACCGCGAGCCATGCCCCGAAGCCATGGTGGAAAGCGCCTTGCGCCATGTCACCATCTTAGAGGCGCACGACTTCACGCAGTACAAAATTTCGGTCAAAGCGTCTGATCCGTTCCTGACTATCGCTGCCTATCAACAATTGGCCGAAGCCGTGGATTGCCCGTTGCACTTGGGGGTCACCGAAGCCGGCGGGCGGCGCATTGGCACCGTTAAGTCCACCTTTGGTCTGTCGGCATTGCTTTGGGCCGGGATCGGCGACACCATCCGGGTCTCCCTGTCCACCGATCCAGTTGAGGAAGTCAAAGTCGGGTTTGATATCTTAAAAAGTCTGGGATTGCGCTCGCGAGGGGTCAATATCATTGCCTGTCCATCCTGCGCCCGCCAAGGCTTTGACGTGATCAAAACGGTAGAAACACTGGAACAACGTTTGGCCCATATCTCGGCACCCATATCGCTCTCCATCATCGGCTGTGTGGTCAATGGCCCCGGCGAAGCAGCATTTACCGATTATGGATTCACCGGCGGCGGAGCCGGAGCCGGTATGCTTTATGTTTCAGGCCAGCAAATGGCCAAAGAAAGCAATGAACAAATGATCGACCGGTTGGTCAAAATGATCGAACAACGAGCCGAAGAAATGTCCGAAGATACCCCGGCAGGCGACACAAAATGAGCATTATTTCCCCAGAGCGACTGGCCCAAGTTATTGACCGGTTTGAAGAGGTCGAGGCTCGCATGGGTGTCGCCACCGAAGCCACGCAAATCGTTGCCTTATCACGCGAACATGCAGCGCTAAAACCCGTAGCCGAAGCCGCTATTGCCTTACGTGACAGCTCCGATGAGTTGCGCGGGCTTGAGGAAATGCTCGAAGACTCTGACACC
>JAJFFR010000068.1 GCA_021776555.1 Robiginitomaculum sp. | reverse complement strand
CTGCGGGCGCGCAGCAACGGGCGCAAATTGCCTTGTCCTTACTTGGGCCAGCGCCCAAACCCGTCACAGTAGAAACTGAAACAACTCCTGATCCGGCCGTTGAAGCCAACGATGGTGCGAGTGTTGAGGAAACAAATCCATGAAGCGTTTTTCCCTTTTATTTTTGGCATTAGCCATTGGCGTTAGCGGTTGTTCTACCTTGGATCGGGCGCGCGATCTGTTGCCATTTGGCGAAGACGATGAAGCCAAGCAATTGCGTGAACAAGGCATTTCCCCTGAAAAGGAAAACCGAGTTTCTGTATTATTGTTCGAGCAAAGCTTAGCGGTCGATCCTGATTTGGCGGGCAGCGTAATTTCGCTCCCTCCCAGCTATCAAAACACCGATTGGTCACAAGCTGGTGCCTTTCCTAGCCACGCGCCGCAACATTTGCAGGCGGCTGAAGGGCTTGATTTGCTCTGGAAGCGCGGATTTGGCAAAAAATCTGACAATAAGGGCCGGGTGATGGCTCCACCGGTGATTGCTGGGACCCGATTGTTTGCCATGGATTCCCGTGGCGCCGTGCAAGCGTTTGAGCTGGAAAATGGACGTCCCTTGTGGCGGACAAAATTAAAAGCAGTCAAACAAGAGGTCGAAGATCAAGACAAGCAAAACTGGTATTCCGGTGGATTTCGCGGCGTGGCAGACAAAATGCGCAATCGCGGCAGTGAGGGCTATGGCGGCGGTTTGGCGGTTTCTGGCGGCAAATTGTTTGTGTCATCCGGTTTGGGATTTATTGCAGCGTTGGATGTGACAACTGGTGAAGAAATGTGGCGAACTGAAACGCCAACTCCATTGCATACGGCACCATCTGTATCCGAGGGGCGTTTGTTCGTGGTTTCGCAGGACGATGAACTATTTGCGATTTCGGCTGATACCGGTGAGATTTTGTGGACGTTCCAAGGGATTGTCGAATCGGCTCGCATCCTGTCGTCCAGTGCATCAGCCATTTATGGCGAAGTGGTAGTTGCTCCATTTGCGTCCGGCGAATTAACCGCATTTCGGGTGCAAAATGGTCGCTCGATCTGGAGCGATGCACTGACCCGCTCGTCCGGGTTAACCGCGTTATCTGAATTAAATGACCTGGCAGCCAGCCCGACTATTTTTGATAATACGGTTTATGCAATTTCCCATTCCGGGATGCTGGTTGCGATTGATCTTCGTTCTGGCCAACGGTTGTGGGCAAGACAAGTTGGCGGGATCAACATGCCGTGGATTGCCGGGAACACCATTTATGTATTGACCAATGATGGTGAAGTCGCCGCTGTTTCACGGGCAGATGGTAAAGTAATTTGGCTCAAACAAATGCGTCAATTCAAAAACCTGAAGAAACGTAAAAAACGGATTGCATGGGCTGGCCCAGTGCTTACCAGCAATCGCTTATTGCTGGTTTCCTCATCCGGTGATGTGGTGCATTTATCGCCGCAAGATGGTGAGGAACTGAACCGGACCAAGTTCGGCGACAAGTTTTTCATTGCGCCGGTAGTAGCAGGCGGCAAGGCATTTCTGGTTTCCGACAAAGCCAAAATATACGCATTGCAATAACGCAAAATTGTTGAAAATTATTTGATCCATTTGTGGTCGAGTCTGGCTCTTGATAGCCGGAACGGGAGAAAAACCAATGTCATTACGACTGGTTATTGTGGGCCGCCCAAATGTGGGTAAATCAACCCTGTTTAATCGATTGGCCGGTCGCAAACTGGCCATTGTACACGATCAACCTGGGGTAACCCGTGATCGCCGTGAAGGTCATGGCCGTTTTGGCAATATCGATTTGTCACTGGTCGACACGGCCGGGTTTGAAACTGCCAAAATGGGTATCGAAGCCGATATGCGGACGCAAACGCTGGAAGCGGTAGAGCAGGCCGATGTCTGCCTGTTCGTGATTGATGCACGTGGCGGACTTGTTCCGTTGGACGAAACCTTTGCCGCCCTTTTACGCCGTTCGGGTCGCCCAGTGGTCATCGCAGCCAACAAAGCCGAGGGCAATCAAGAATGGCCCGGTGTGCTGGAGGGCTATGCGTTAGGTTTTGGCGAGCCAGTCGCCATTTCAGCCGAGCATAATCAAGGCATGGAAGAGTTATTTGATGCTTTGATGGCGGTTTGGGGCGAGGAAGAAGACGACGACGAAACGGCGGATGAGGCCGGTGACGCACCCTTGCGTATTGCGGTGGTTGGCCGCCCCAATGCCGGTAAATCTACTTTGATCAATTCGCTAATCGGCGAATCTCGTTTGATCACGGGTCCAGAGGCCGGGGTAACCCGGGATTCCATTTCCGTGGATTGGACTTGGGACGGACAAAGCGTTCGCTTGGCTGATACGGCCGGAATGCGAAAAAAGGCCAAAGTGCAGGATGGGCTGGAAAAACTTTCAGTCAATGACAGCTTGCACGCCATTCGATTTGCCGAAGTGGTGGTGGTGGTGGTCGACGCTCAAATTGCCTTTGACAAGCAGGATTTGCAAATCGCCGATCTGGCCGAGCGCGAAGGCCGAGCCGTGGTTGTTGTGGTCACTAAATGGGATTTGATTGCCGAAAAACAGAAAAAACTAGCCGCTCTGAAATCCAGTCTGATGTACGCTTTGCCGCAAATGCGCGGCATCCCGATGGTGGCGCTTTCCAGCATGTCCGGCAGGGGCTTGGAAAAACTGATGCCAGCCATTCTGACCGTCTACAAGGATTGGAATGCGCTGATTAAAACCCGCGATTTGAATGATTGGTTGCGCCACCGGGTTGAGAGCCACCCGCCGCCCGCTTTGCAAGGCAGACGGATCAAGCCGCGATATTTAACCCAAACCAAAACGCGGCCCCCAACTTTTGTACTGATTTGCAGCCGGGCCAAATATCTACCTACGTCGTACAAGCGGTTTTTGATCAATGGTCTACGCGATGATTTTGATCTGAGTGCGACACCTATTCGACTTGTGGTAAAACCCGGAAAAAATCCCTATGTCGACGGTTCACGCGGCGGTCAGGAAGACAAAAAGAAACGGTAGCCCATGGCGCATTTGTCGCATGGAATTGGCGCAAGTTTCTGCATAAATAGACATCATGAAAAAGCAATTGTTGAAATACGCAAATATCGAAGTTCCGCGCTATACCAGCTATCCAACAGCCGTACAGTTTCACAGCGGAATTGACCAACCACACTACCGCCAATGGCTGGGGGCGTTGTCAGCATCCGAACCCGTTTCGCTTTATGTACACATCCCGTTTTGTGAAAAAATGTGTTGGTACTGCGGGTGCCACACCAATGTGGTCAATGGCTATGATCGTATTTCGGCGTATGTCGATGATTTACTGCATGAAATTGAA
>JAJFFR010000067.1 GCA_021776555.1 Robiginitomaculum sp. | reverse complement strand
CCGAACCCAAGATGAAATACCAAACGGCTGTTGTCTCTGCTTTGATTCTATTTGTCGGCTTAAGTGCTTGCACCCCCAAGCAGCAAATTGACCGAATCATAACGGGTGGAATTATTCATTCTGGCGTAGAAGACGCGCCTTTGGCCGAAACCATAGCGGTCAATCAGGGGCGCATCCTTTATGTTGGCGATGCCAAAGGGGCCAAACGCTTTAGCGCTGCAACCATTACCGACCTTGAAGGGGCGCACCTGTTCCCCGGTTTTACCGATGCTCATGCCCATTTGTTTGGAATTGGTGAACGCGAAATTTCATTAAATTTGGAAAACACCAAATCACTGGCCGAGGTGCTGGATGCGGTAAGACAGCAAGTTGCCACCAAAAAAGACGGGACGATTATTGGTCGAGGTTGGATCGAAACCCATTGGCCGGAAGGACGCTTTCTCAATCGCTTTGACCTGGAAGCCGTAGCGCCAGGCCGAATCGTTCTGCTAATGCGGGCCGATGGTCACGCATTGGTAGCTAGCACACCCGCCTTGGAAGCAGTTGGGATCAATCCAGACAGCATTGACCCGGCAGGCGGGCGGATTGAGCGGGACGGCGAAGGCGCACCGTCTGGCATGTTGATCGATAATGCGATGGCGCTGGTTTATCCACTGATCGACAATCCTACTGGTGAAGACCGACGACCGATTCTGGCGAAAGGTGCTGACGTTATGGCGGCCTATGGCTGGACCGGCATGCACAATATGTCAGTTGGGCAGGATGATGTTCTACTACTCGAAGACATGGCAAAAAAGGCAAACCTGCCGATCCGAGTTTATAATGGAATTGATATTACAGGCATTGAGCTGTTGCAAAATGGCCCGCGCTTTGCCGGGGATAACCGTGCCATCACCCGGGCCATCAAATTATACATGGACGGGGCGCTGGGGTCGCGTGGTGCGGCAATGTTGGCTCCTTATGCCGATGACCCGGAACAATCCGGGTTGATGCTGAGCACTAGGGAAGTAGCAGCTCCGATTCTATCTGAGGCGTTGCGCGAAGGTTGGCAATTGCAAATCCACGCGATTGGAGATCGTGGCAATCGTGAAACACTGGACTGGGTGGAACAGGCCATGGCCGAAATTCCAGCTGATCAGCGCAAGATTGCCGAACCCCGCTGGCGTATTGAACATGCCCAAATGGTTGATCCTTCGGACATTCCCCGGTTTGCCGCGTTGGGTGTGATCCCATCCATGCAACCGTCCCATGCAATTGGTGATCTGTATTTTGCCAAAGATCGGGTCGGCGCAGACCGGCTGGAAGGCGCCTATGCTTGGCAATCCCTGATCGATGCCGGATCGATCATTCCCAGCGGATCGGACGCACCGGTCGAGCGCGGTGATCCGAGAATTGAATTTTATGCGGCTATTTCACGGTCAGCATTAAACGGATTTTCAGATGATCATTGGCATGCAGAACAAGCAGTTTCGCGTGAAAATGCCTTAAAAATGTTCACCTTGTGGCCGGCTTATGCCTCATTTCAAGAAGATGAGTTGGGCACCATCGAAGTGGGAAAGCGAGCCGATTTTACCGTATTTGACCGGGATCTGATGACTGTGAAGCCGAAGAAAATTTTAACCGCAAAAGTGTTATGGACCATTGTGGATGGAATAGATGCCTATTCTGCCGAAACACAAGAAACGCCCAAATGAAACAAAAACTGTTAGAAATGGCCCGAGGAAAGAATGCGTTGCGCGCTCTGGCTGGGATATCTTTTATTGAAAGTTCGGTGTTTCCGATCCCGCCCGATGTGATGCTGATCCCCATGGTGTTGGCCAAGCCGGAGCGCGCTTGGCACATCGCGGCAGTTTGCACGATTGCCTCGGTGCTTGGCGGGTTACTGGGTTATGGCATTGGCTGGTTTGCGTGGGACAGTATCGGCCAACCGATCTTGGAGATGTATGGCAAGGAAGATGCGTATGCCGCCTTTAAGGGTTGGTTTGATCAATGGGGGTTTTGGGCTGCTTTGGGCGCTGGATTTACCCCGTTTCCCTATAAGGTGATCACCATTACTTCCGGTGCGGTACAACTCAATTTCGCGGTGTTTCTGATTGCCAGCGTCTTATCCCGTGGCGGCCGGTTTTTCTTGGTCGCCGCAGTTATCAGGTTTGCCGGAGACAAAGCCCGGGCCAGAATCGAGCAACATTTCGGCCTGATCACTTTTGGGCTGTTTGCCATGCTGCTTGCGGTTTTTGTCGGCATCAAATTTCTTCACTAATAAAAACACACCATATTGTGACCCCTAGGGCAAAGAGTCGCGCGGGCGGCATATTGGCAAGTTAGGTAATTACAGGCAGTGTGCGCCCATGAAATTCGAAATAGATATTTTACGAAATCATTGGGCGCTGCTGGCAGCTGTGTTCAGTGGTTTGATGTTGGCAGCGGCGCACGGGTTTGAGAACTTCGGCGGCATGGCTCCGTGCGAGCTTTGTTTGCGCCAGCGCGAAGTGTATTGGGTCGCTTTGGCCTTAGGCCTTGGTTTGTTCTTTACCCAAAGATTTAATTTCACCAAAAGGGGCGCTCTGGCCGTCTTGGGGTTGGTTTTTTTAACCGGCGCTCTGATCGCTGGGTATCATGCTGGGGTGGAATGGAAATTCTGGCCGGGGCCAGCTTCCTGCACCGGTAATTTAGACGGCTTAAATAATTTGAGTGGCGATTTGTTGGCCGGGCTGGACCAGCCGGGCGAAATGCCCAAATGCGATCAGATTCCGTGGTCAATGTTGGGTATATCCATGGCCGGATGGAATGCATTGCTTTCCTTCGGGTTGGCCGTAATTAGTTTCAAACTAGCTATGCCTGACCCAAAAGAACAGGTGGCCCTATGAGCCAAGAACAAACCACCCGCAAACCAAAACCGGTCACGCCCGGGCCGGGCAGCGCCAAACGCATTGCCGAGATGTTGCGGGTGGATCATGCTGGAGAAACCGCCGCAGTCGGGATTTATCGCGGGCAGAAAGCCGTGTTTGGTGGTTTGCCGCACAAACAGGAACTGGCCGAACAGTTTGCCGAAATGGAAGCGGAAGAGCAAGTGCATCTGACCGCATTTGATCAGCAATTACAAAACCGAAACGAACGACCCACCGCGATGATTGGCTTGTGGCAGGGCATGAGTTATGCCTTGGGTGTCGGTACAGCCCTGCTGGGCGAACGGGCGGCTCACGCCTGTACCGAAGCAGTAGAAGACGTCATTGAACAACACTATCAACACCAGATTGATGAACTGGAACAATCGGATCAAGAACCGGAATTGCGCGAAATGTTCACAAAATTCCGCGAGGATGAATTGGAACATCGTGACACCGCCTTGGCCGCCGGTGCCAAGGACGCGCCGGGATACCCAGCGCTATCCTCGGTCATTCGGGCCGGGTGCAAACTGGCGATCCGCATTTCGACCCGAGTCTGAAAAGTACCGATCGGCACTGGTAGTCAACCAATGCACTCCCCACATTAGGCGCAACGTGGTATGAACCAAAGCCTTAGGAGAACAAGCATGACACAAGCAAACATCGGACGTGGTAGAATTTTTGAAGATATGGCGGCGACCATGGGCAATACGCCATTGGTCCGGCTGGATCGTTTGGCAGCGGCCCATGATGTCAAAGCAGAGATACTAGCCAAGCTGGAATTCTTTAACCCGCTGGCTTCGGTCAAAGACCGGATCGGTGTGGCGATGATTGAGGACTTGGAAAATTTAGGAGTGCTGAAACCGGGCGGCACCATTGTCGAGCCAACTTCGGGCAATACCGGCATCGCTCTGGCCTTTGTGGCTGCGGCAAAAGGCTATCGCCTGATCCTAACCATGCCGGCCAGCATGTCGATTGAACGGCGCAAAATGTTGAGCCATTTAGGTGCAGAGATCGAACTGACCGATCCGGCCAAAGGCATGAAGGGCGCCATCGCCCGCGCTGACGAATTAGCCAAAGAAATTCCCGGTGCTATTTTAGCCCGGCAGTTTTCTAACCCAGCCAATCCGGCAGTACATGAACGAACCACAGCCGAGGAGATTTGGAACGATACCGACGGCCAGTTGGATGCGTTTGTATCGGGCGTGGGCACGGGCGGAACCTTGACCGGCGTATCCCGAGTTTTGAAATCCAGATTGCCTAACTTGCAAGTGATCGCGGTTGAGCCAAAAGAAAGCCAAGTCATTGCTGGCAAGGAAGCTGGTCCCCACAAAATTCAGGGCATTGGCGCTGGCTTCATTCCGGACAATCTGGATGCCGGATTGATCGATACCATCGTGCCGATTGATACCCCGATGTCGATCAAAATCGCCCAACAAGCGGCCAGCGTGGAAGGCCTACCTTGCGGCATTTCTTCCGGTGCCGCCTTGGCCGCTGCTTTGCAAATCGGCAAGGACATGCCGGGCAAACGCATCGTGGTGATTATCCCCTCCTTTGCCGAACGCTACCTGTCCACTTCTTTGTTTCAGCCCGAATGAGCTTGAAGCCGGAGCAGGTTGAGCGCTATGCGCGGCATCTGGTTCTAAAAGAAATCGGCGGGCCGGGTCAGGCAGCCTTGTTGCAGTCCAGCGTGTTGATCGTCGGAGCGGGCGGGTTAGGTGCGCCGGTGGCTCTCTATCTGGCGGCGGCTGGAATTGGCCGGATCGGGCTGGTTGATGATGACCAGATCAGCCTGTCCAACCTGCAACGACAAATCTTGTTCACGACCAGTATGACCGGCCAGTCCAAGGTGGGTATGGCCGCAAAACGTTTGGCTGAACTGAACCCTGATCCGGTGATTGAAACCTTTGATACGCGACTAACTACCGATAATGCCGCCGAGGTATTGGCTGATTTCGATATCATTCTGGACGGTTGTGATAACTTCCCGACCCGGTTTTTAGTCAATCAGACCTGCCACACTTTAAGCAAAACCTTGATATCCGGGGCAGTTGGACGGTTTGATGGACAGGTTTCAGCTCACCGGTCGAACCCGAAACCGTCAAAGTATGACCGGGTATTACCTGCCGCTACCGCTTGTTATCAATGTTTGGTTCCCGGCGCACCGCCCGATGCTGAGACCTGCGAACAGGTCGGTGTGGTCGGCGCGTTGACCGGCATTATCGGCTCGATCATGGCCTTAGAAGCCATCAAGCTGATCACCGGCAGCGGCGAAACTCTGTTGGGTCGGTTATTGGTCTGGGAGGGATTGGCCGCCAACTCGCGCACGCTAAACCTGCCTGCGGACCCCAATTGCCCGGTATGCGGTACGCCGTAAATCCTGCTTAGACTTATGGGCGACTAAGTCCCCGGATCACCCGGTCGGGTGGTTTGTGACCGTCTTCAAAGGCCTTGATGTTGATGATCATTCGCTCGCCCATGGCGGTGCGAGCCTCCAAGGTTGAGGATCCCATATGCGGTAGCGCCACTACATTGGGCAGCTCCAGCAAGCGAGGTTCCACCTTGGGTTCAAATTCAAATACATCAAGCCCGGCCCCGGCCAATTGCCCAGCCTGTAAGGCATCGGCCAGTGCCGCCTCGTCGATCAATTTACCTCGGGCCGTGTTGATCAAAATGGCATGTCCAGCCAGCTTGCCCAACCGGCTCCGGTCCATCAGATGCTCAGTGTCTTTGGTCAGTGGACAGTTCAGCGAAACAAAATCCATTTCGCCGAGCATCTCATCCAAATCGCTCCAATACAGCGCGTGTAGGCTTTCCTCGATGGCATGCGAAACTGGTTTGCGATTGTGGTAATGCACTTCCAGACCAAAGGCTCGCGCTCGCGCCGCCACCGCTTGACCGATCCGGCCCATACCGACAATGCCCAATTTTTTATTGCCCAAGGACCGACCCATCATCCAAGTCGGCGACCAACCGGCTTCATAGCCGCCGGAACGTAGTAATTGCGCGCCTTCGACAATCCGTCGCGGCACCGCCAACAATAAAGCAAAGGTCAGATCAGCCGTGTCATCAGTCAACACATCAGGCGTGTTGGTCACTGGGATACCGGCCGCATTGGCGGCTTTTAGATCAATGTGATCAGTGCCCGCCCCAAAATTGGCGACCAGTTTCAAATTATTTTTACCAGCTAAGAAAATTTCAGCGTCAATATCGTCGGTCACGGTCGGGCACAACACATCACAACTGGCCGCCAGCGCCAACAATTGATTGCGGCCTAAGGCTTGGTCATTTGGGTTCATCTGCACATCAAACAAAGCCAGCATGCGCTCGTGGGTCGCATTGGGTAATTTGCGGGTCACGCCAACTTTAATTTTGTTGTTTGCCATAATTTACCTGCTGTAATTGCCGATTCGGATAGCGTTCACTTTTTGCCTTTATAGATGATTCGATGACTAGTTTTCCGCTTCTTCTGGTTTTTTCGCTCTGGCAAACGCCAGTGCAGACCCCCGCCATACAATCCGTACAGGAAACTGAATGGGTCAGCTTGTCCTATGGTCGAACCTATGGCCGGGCTGGGCCGGGTCGGGATTATCCCATTCGCTGGGAGTACCATCGCAAAAACCTGCCCTTGCAATTGCTGCGACGCGCCTCTGAATGGTCACGTGTGCAGGATGTGGACGGTGACATCACTTGGATGCACAATTCTTTGCTATCCGATACGCGCCCCGCCGCCATCGTGATCTCAACCGAACCAATACCGCTATACGCGCTGGGAACCAAAAAACAGAAAACCTTGGCCCGGTTGGCCCCGGGTGTTGTGCTTCGGATCGAAAATTGCCACGGCAAGTGGTGTACGGTGCGGATCAAGGACAAAAAGGGCCGAGTTCAAGCCAGCGGCCTATGGGGCGCAATTAAAACCCAAGTCACACCAACTCCCTGAACATTCTGAAAAGGCTGACTTGATGCTCAGGTGCGGGAGCCGATGCGGATCACCAGGTCAATTCGGTTGACCTGCTTGTCTGCCTTCAGCTTGGGCAGGGATACCGATCCCAAAGATTCAGCCGGAATGTCGGTCAACTGACCGGTGTCTTCATCATACATATGGTGATGGTCGCTCAAATTGGTATCGAACCAGACCCGACCCGGATCAATTTGCACTTCTCGCAACAATCCAGCGTCGGTAAAACGATGCAAGGTGTTGTACACCGTAGCCAACGACATGCTCACGCCTTGTTCTTTGGTCAGATCGTACACGTCTTCCGCCGTGACATGGCGCGGCTGTCCATCGGCGAACAACAAGGCACACAAAGCCAAGCGCTGGTCAGTTATACGCAGGCCTGCCTTTGTCATCATGCTTTGTTGTTGTGGTCCGTTCATGTTTGTTCCGACTTCTACTCATGGTTACTCATGGGGGAGCAGCGGCAAATTTACACCGCTTGAGCGCGTCTGCATGACATGCTAGTTCATGACTTAAACTTGGTTTGATCTGGTTGCACCCTCCATGCAAGTTTGCGCGAAGGCTGAAACCGGCATCATGATACGCAAAAAACGACTGCCTGTGCAACAATTCTCGAATGATATAAAAAGAAAAATCTATGTTTGAACCTAAAAATAGCTACTCGTTTGACGAACTCATCCAGTCTGGCAATGACAGTCTGTTTGGTCCGGGTAATGCCAAATTACCTTTGCCGCCTATGTTAATGATGGACCGCATTACCAATATGCAGCTTGAGGGCGGCGCACACGGCAAAGGCTTTATGCAAGCCGAGCTGGATATAAATCCTGATCTTTGGTTTTTTGCCTGTCACTTTGCCGGTGATCCAGTCATGCCGGGGTGTTTGGGGCTAGATGCCTTGTGGCAAATGGTCGGGTTTTATCTGGGCTGGACCGGCGCGCAAGGTCAGGGCCGCGCTTTGGGGGTTGGCGAAGTCAGATTTCGCGGCGAAGTCACGCCCAAAATCAAACAAGTTGTTTATCGGATTGACTTAAAGCGGGTCATCAATCGGCGGCTGGTTCTGGGCATTGCCGATGGTGAGATACGAGCCGATGGCGAATTGATTTATACGACCAAAGACCTTCGGGTTGGGGTGTTTCAACCACCAAAGTCCGACGAATAGAGGAGAGTTTCCATGCGTAGAGTTGTCATAACCGGAATCGGGATTGTCTCCAGCATCGGCAATAATGCCGACGAAGTTCATCAGTCGTTACGGGCTGGTCGTTCTGGCATTACTGCTGCTCCGGATTTTGCTGAACTTGGCTTTCGCTGTCAGGTGAAAGCCATTCCTGAACTTGATCTAACTGGTAAAATCGACAAACGGATTGCCCGTTTTATGGCTGATGCGTCCAAATGGTGCTGGACTGCCGCCGAAGAAGCCATTGCAGATGCCGGGTTAACCCCGGAACAAATATCCACCCCGCGCACTGGTTTAATTGTCGGCTCCGGCGGACCCTCAACCGAAGAATTATTGCGCGCGGCTGATGTCACTCGAACCAAAGGCCCAAAGCGAGTTGGTCCATTTGCCGTGCCCAAAGCCATGTCGTCGACCACTTCGGCCACCTTGGCTACGGGTCTGAAAATCAAAGGCATGAGCTATTCCATCTCGAGCGCCTGTACCACATCGCTGCATTGTATGGGTGCGGCTACCGAGCAAATTCAGTGGGGCAAGCAAGACATCATGATCGCTGGCGGCGGCGAAGAAGTGCATTGGAATATGTCGGTAATGTTTGACGCCATGGGTGCCATGTCGAGCAAATATAACGACACGCCGCAATTGGCTTCACGAGCCTTTGATGCCAATCGCGATGGCTTTGTCATTGCTGGCGGCGCCGGGATCGTCATTTTAGAAGAACGCGAGGCTGCCTTGGCCCGTGGCGCCAATATCTACGCCGAAGTCACCGGCTATGCAGCCACATCCGATGGTCATGATATGGTCGCACCTTCTGGTGAAGGGGCCGAGCGCGCCATGGTCTTGGCACTGGAACAGGCGAAACAAAGCGCCGGGGAAATTGATTATATCAACCCCCATGCCACTTCGACACCAGCCGGTGATGGCACTGAAATTGCCGCGATTCGGCGGGTATTTGGCGAGCAAAGCATGCCAGCCGTCTCTGCCACCAAATCGATGACCGGCCATTCGCTAGGCGGAGCCGGTGCCCAAGAAGCCATTTATTCCTTGCTGATGATGAAGCACGGCTTTATCGCACCATCGATCAATATCGAAACCATTGACCCAGAGATTGACGGGGCCAATATCATTACCCAAACAACCGATGCCGAGCTAAATTCTGTCATGTCCAATTCGTTTGGATTTGGCGGCACCAATGGCTCCATCATCATGACAAAAAACGAGGCTTAATCGTGGCAGAAGAACTAGACTTTCCAAAAGGCAAACTCATGCGCGGCAAACGCGGCCTGATCATGGGCGTGGCCAACAAAAACTCCATCGCGTGGGGCATTGCTCGGCAATTGCATGCCCAAGGGGCCGAACTAGGCTTTACCTATTTGGGTGAAGCACTGGAAAAACGGGTGCGACCCTTGGCGGAAAGCGTTGATGCCAGCATTTTTACGCCATGCGATGTGGCAGATGACGCTTCGATGGAAGCGGCCTTTGCTGAAGTGAAAGACAAATGGGGCGAGTTGGATTTTCTGGTTCATTCCATCGGCTTTGCCGGGCGCGAAGGGCTAAAGGGTAGTTTTGTTGAAAACACCACCCGCGAAAACTTCAAAATGACCATGGATATTTCGGCCTTTTCATTTGTCGCTGCAGCCAAACTAGCCGCACCCTTGATGAAACCCGGCGCTTCGATGATCACCATGACCTATCTGGGTTCAGAGCGGGTCATCCCGAATTATAACGTGATGGGTGTAGCTAAAGCTGCGTTGGAAGCCTGTACCCGCTATATCGCCCGCGACCTGGGCGCGCAGGGCATTCGAGTCAACGCCATTTCGGCCGGTCCTATGCGGACCTTAGCCATGGCCGGCATTTCTGGCGGGCGCGGCATGCTGTCCACCGGCAAAGATTGGAGCCTGCTAAAAGAAGACACCTCAATGGAAGGCGTGGCCGGTTCAGCCCTATGGCTGTTGTCTGATCTGGGTAAATCCGTAGCCGGCGAAGTCGTTCACGTCGATGCAGGCTTTCACGTGGTTGGCATGCCAGATGGGTTGGAATAGCGACCGCTCCTCAAACACCCGTATCACACGCATCCACTAACCCAGTAGAAAAGCCGCGTTTGAACCACTTGATTCGGTCAGCGGCGGAGCCGTGGGTGAAGGCTTCGGGCACCACATAGCCCCGGGATTTCTTTTGCAAGGTATCGTCGCCCACGGCGCGGGCGGCACCAATGGCCTCTTCAAAATCGCCGGCTTCCAGTGCTACCTCTGACAAGCCGCGCGCTTTGGAGGCCCAAAGCCCGGCAAAGCAATCGGCTTGCAGCTCCACTTTGACCTGCACCGCATTGCCTTCTGTTTTGGACAGGCTTCGCTTCAGGCGTTGGCTTTTGTCCAATATGCCCAACACATGTTGCACATGATGGCCGACTTCATGGGCGATCACATAGGCTTGGGCGAAATCACCGGCCGCGTTCATCCGCGTGGCCATTTCATGAAAAAAGCTGACGTCCAGATAGAGCTTCTGATCGACCGGGCAGTAAAACGGCCCCATGGCTGAGGAAGCAGAACCACAAGCCGAACGGGTGCCACCAGAGTAGAGCACCATGCCCGGTTCGGGATAGGTTGCGCCACCTTGGGTGAAAATATCATTCCAAACCTCTTCGGTGGTGGCCAAAACCGCACTGGAAAACACGGCTTGTTGGTTGCTGTTGGCCGATTGTGGTGCCGGTGCGGTGCTTGCTACTTGTGACCCGCCGCCCATCAGAGCCGAAACTAGGCCTTTCATTTGATCCGGAAATAGCACAAAGCCGAGCACAGCAATGATTCCAATTGGCAAAAGAAACCGTCGCCCGGCCCGGGAAAACAGCACCTTCATGATCATACCGATCAATGCGTTATTGCCTCGACCACCGCCAAGACGCGTACCACTGCTACGTTGTCCGCGTCGGTCTTCGACGTTCGAGCTGCGCCTATTTCCACCAATTTTCATGAAATTCCCGTGTGTTTGCCTTGCCAAAACCCACTGTACCCAATCGGCAACAGGTTTGGCAATCACAGCTTGTTGAAGTGAGAATCGGCGGTTCACCCCTTTTTCCTGCCTTAAAAATGCCTATCTACCCATCTACAACCAAACAAGCCGAACAAATGGCTGGAGGACTTATGACCAACACATTGCCAGTTGCCTTAACCCCGGAAGCATCGCTTTCACGGTATTTGACCGAAATTCGCAAGTTTCCCATGTTGGAAAAGGGCGAAGAATTTATGTTGGCCAAATCATGGAAAGAGCATGAAGACAGCGATGCTGCCCACAAGATGGTCACCTCACACCTACGTCTAGTTGCTAAAATTGCCATGGGCTATCGCGGCTATGGTCTACCCATTGGTGAAGTGATTTCCGAAGGTAATGTTGGATTGATGCAAGCCGTTAAGAAGTTTGAACCGGACAAAGGCTTTCGGCTTGCGACCTATGCTATGTGGTGGATCCGCGCCTCAATCCAAGAATACATTTTGCGCTCTTGGTCGTTGGTCAAGATGGGTACCACCGCCGCCCAGAAAAAACTGTTTTTCAACCTACGCCGCATGAAAGGCCAAATGAAAGCCATTGATGAAGGCGATCTGCGCCCCGATCAGGTTGAGGAAATTGCCACCAAACTAGGCGTGACCGAAACCGAGGTCATTTCAATGAATGGCCGGATGGCTGGTCCTGATGCCAGCTTGAACGCACCGATTAAGTCAACCGATGGTGATGCCGGACAATGGCAGGACTGGCTGGAAGACGAAAACCAGATCGATCAGGAAACCCACGTTGCGGAAACCGACGAGTATTCGTCGCGCATGAAATTGCTCAAATCTGCAATGAAAGACCTGAACGAACGCGAGCAGTTCATTATTTCGGAACGCAAACTGTCAGATGAACCTAAAACGCTGGAAGAACTGGCGCAGGTTTATGGCGTCAGTCGCGAACGTATTCGTCAGATTGAAGTGCGGGCTTTCGAGAAACTGCAAGAAGCCATGCTAGCCGCTGCTGCCGATCAAGGTATTTTACCGACGGAACATTGAGCCAATTTCTTACGGGCGTAAGACCCTGCGGATAAGAAGCACGGGCCACAGCATCAAAAACAGGTTTGCCGCCCACCACAGGGCGTCAAAACTGGCCTGAAAGGTCCAGAAACTGACCGCCATAAATCCGGCGCAAAACGTCAGCACCATCGAGATCAACGCCACTTGTCGCCAATTGCCACCGGTGCGCGCAATACGTACCGCCAGCAAACCACTGATCAAGGCCAAGACATCCAGCGGCATGAACGACCAGTTCCATGCCACAATATCCGGATTTGAATAATCTCGAAACAGCCAGTCTTGCGGGATGTTGAGCAGCTTCACTGCCACCAACGCGGTTACCGCCCAATAGATCAAAAATCCGATATCGGTGATCAGAAACAATCCTTTGAGTGGTTTTGGCATGGCTATCCCTTAAACGGATCACGCACCAAAATGACGTCTTCGCGCTCGGGCGAAGTGGAGAGCAGATCAACTGGTGCGCCGATGAGTTCCTCTAATCGCCGTACATATTTGACCGCTTGCGCTGGCAAATCGACCCAAGAGCGAGCGCCCTTGGTCGAGCTGCTCCAGCCCTCAAAGGTTTCGTAAACCGGTTTGGCTTCGGCCTGCTCTTTGATCCCGGCTGGTAAGCGGTGAATACGCTTGCCGCCCAAAGTATAGGCCACACAAACCTTCAGCTCAGTAAATCCGTCCAGCACATCCAGCTTGGTCAAGGCAATGCCGGTAATCCCGCCAATGGTAATGGCTTGTTTGACCATCACCGCGTCAAACCAGCCGCAGCGCCGTTGACGTCCAGTGACCGTGCCAAATTCAGCACCACGTTCACCCAAACGCTGGCCGATATCATCGTCCAATTCAGTGGGAAATGGCCCCGAACCAACCCGGGTCGTATAGGCTTTGGTGATCCCCAACACATAGTTCAGTCGATGTGGGCCGATCCCAGTGCCACTGGCGGCTTGCCCGGCGATGGTGTTCGATGAGGTCACATAGGGCCACGTGCCGTGGTCTACATCCAACATGGCACCTTGCGCACCTTCGAACAAAATCTTTTGCCCGGCCCGCGCCGCCACATCCAATTGTTTCCAGACCGCGCCGGCAAAGGGAAGAATTTTGGGGGCAATTTCGAGCAAAGAAGCAACCAATTCCTGTGCAATGATTTCTTCCAAACCATAGCCCCGGCGCAGGGCATTGTGGTGCTGCAACATGCTTTCAATGCGGGCCAATAAGGTTTTGGGATCAGCTAGATCAATCACCCGGATCGCCCGACGTGCCGCCTTGTCTTCATAGGCCGGGCCAATGCCACGTTTGGTCGTGCCGATTTTGCCTTTGCCAGCCGCTTCTTCGCGCGCCACGTCCAGATCGGAATGAAGCGGTAAAATCAATGCGGCGTTTTCGGCCAAAGTCAGCCGGTCGGGGCCGACTTTAACTCCTTGTTCTGCAATGCGAGAAATTTCAGCCAGCAAGGCCCACGGGTCAACCACCACGCCATTACCGATGACCGAACACTTGCCTTCGCGCACTACGCCAGAAGGCAATAAGGATAGTTTATAAACCTCGCCATCGACCACGAGGGTATGACCCGCATTATGACCGCCCTGAAACCGTGCGACCAGATCAGCCCGGGTCGACAACCAATCGACAATTTTGCCCTTGCCTTCGTCACCCCATTGCGAGCCGACGACTACTACATTGGCCATGAAAAAACCCTCTTAGTTTCCAAATTTATAGGAGATACGTAGTCCGATATTATCCAGACCTTCATTGCGTCCCTGTGCCAGTATCTGACCGTGGGACAAATGTTCAAACACTACGGCCGCATCCCAACGATCCGACAAGTGTGTACCTAAAGCAAATACCGTGCGGAACAACACATCGGAACCCAGAATAACCCGAGTTGCATCTAATTGTATCCGCAGTGGATCACCCGGATTGGGCGGCAATTCAGTAATGCCATCATGAACTGACACCCCAAAATCAATTTCGCCATAAAACGTATCGGTAAAGTCCACGGCCCAAGCCAAGCCGACCCCGCCGAAATTGGTCAAACCATCTGAATTGATCGAACCCTGAATAAACGGACGTGGCGACCCAACCCATGATAAAAATTCAGGCGAAGCAAAAACCAATTCGGCCGCAAAATTAACGCCGTCTTCTTTACCGCCCGCCCCATTGCCGGTGACATTCACATCGTGCATCAGAACGCCAAAGCGAACTTCTTCCAATTGCGCCTGCGCCGGGAGCGCAATTGCGGCCATGCCCAATGCGGCAGCGGCCATGACGATCCATTTCATGTTTTGCATAAGCGTGATCCCTTTTGCCAATTCCCAAGCGCCGAGTGTCCGGCCCGTCAATGGTGTGCAGCATATCCTCCAAACGGGTGCTGCACACCTGCTTTATTCTAAAATCTCATGGCATAGGCTTTTCGCACATGGGACAGAGATTTGACCGCATCCAATGTATTGGCTGCAACCGGCGCATCCACCCCGATCAACGAAAACGCTTTCGATCCAGCCCCGGTACGACCCAGATTAAACGTGGCAATGTTCACCCCTTCTTGGCCGAGCAATTCCCCCAACGCACCAATATGCCCCGGCTCGTCCTCATTGGAGACAAACAGCATGTGCTCCTGAAATGGCGCGTCCAATTGCACATCATCCATGCGGATCACACGCGGTACGCCAGCAAACAAAGTGCCAGCTATTTCCCGGACACCGGATTCGTCTTCCAATTTAATCTGGATCACTGAATCAAAGTCGCCCTTTTGCTCTTCGCAGGTTTCGGCCAAATGAATACCTCGTTCCGCCGCCATGATCGGGGCCGAAACCATATTCACATCACACAAGATGGGCCGTAAAATACCGGCCAACGCTGATGAGGTCAGCGGCTTTACATTCATTCGGGCGACCGCGCCTTGAAAACTGATCTCGACCCGTGACAAACCGCCAATGGTCAATTGCCCGGCCAACAAGCCCAAATTCTGGGCCAGTGCCAGATAAGGCTTTAAGCGCGGCGCGTCCTCGGCTGAAACCGACGGCATGTTCAGGGCATTGGAAACCGCACCGTTCAGCAGAAAATCACTCATTTGTCGAGCCACTTGTACCGCAACATTTTCTTGTGCTTCACGAGTGGACGCACCCAGATGCGGAGTGCCGACAAAGTTGTCCAAGCTGAACAACGGATTGTCTTTCACTGGTTCTTCCACATAGACGTCCAGCGCAGCGGCGCGCACATGACCACTGGATAATCCAGCAAACAGCGCTGTCTCGTCAACCAAACCACCGCGCGCGCAATTGACAATCATCACGCCGGCTTTGGTTTTGTTCAACGCATCGGCTGACAGGATATTGCGGGTTTGATCAGTCAACGGTGTGTGCAAGCTAATCACATCAGCCTTGGTCAACAATTCATCCAACTCGACCTTAGTCACGCCGATCTCAACGGCGCGCTCCACAGTAAGGTATGGATCGTAGGCCAAAACCTGCATTTTTAAGCCCAAGGCACGCTCGGCCACCAAAGCACCGATATTGCCGCAACCGATCAAGCCCAACGTTTTACCGAACAATTCAGTCCCGACAAATTTGGATTTCTCCCATTTACCAGAACGAGTTGACCGATCCGCTACCGGTATATTCCGGGCGCAGGCAAACATCATGGCAATGGCGTGTTCGGCGGTGGTAATGGCATTTCCAAACGGCGTGTTCATCACCACAATCCCTTTGGCGCTGGCCGCCGGGATATCAACATTATCGACCCCGATGCCAGCTCGGCCAATTACTTTCAAGTTGGTTGCAGCCGCGACCAGTTCTGCATCGGGCCGGGTGCGTGAGCGCACCACCAGACCGTCATATTGGTCAATACATGCAATCAGTTCGGCCCGGGATAGATCAAGTCGCACATCGGCTTGCACCCCTTCGTCGACAAAGATTTGAACAGCAGCATCGGATAGTTTATCGGCAATTAGTACTTTTGGCATTTCTGCCTCCATCATAAATTTTGTTTGATTATTTTGTTGCAAGGCTTTGCAGTGCTTGCCCATAAGCCCAATCGAGCCAAGGGATCAGCTTTTGCAAATCCATGGCTTCGATACTGGCTCCGCACCAGATGCGAAGCCCCGGCGGCGCATCGCGATAGCCCCCGATATCAAAGGCCACGCCTTGCGCGTCTAACAAGCCGGTGATTTGTTTGACCAAAGCCTGTTGCTCTGCCTTGGGTAGCGCGCAGACCTGTTGGTCCGCAAAGGCCAAGCATACTCCGGTATTGGAGCGGTTGGCCGGGTCTTCACAAAGAAACTTAATCCAGTCTGACTGATCAACCCAAGCCTCC
>JAJFFR010000066.1 GCA_021776555.1 Robiginitomaculum sp. | reverse complement strand
AATCTTTTTGTTGTTTGTCCCAACGCCCGGACTGGTCTTGTTCATTTTTACGACCCACATGATGTTCAGAAACGCCATCGGGCATTGTGGTTATGAGGTGTTTCCCAACACACGCTCCGGTCGGCCTTTGTTTGATTGGATGACCACCACCACGCACCATGATTTGCATCATTCAAATGCCGGTTGGAATTTTGGACTGTATTTTACGTTTTGGGATCGAATGATGGGGACCGAACACCCAGAGTATTACCAGCGTTTTGCCCAAGCCATTCGAAAAGAAACCCCACCTGAATTGGACGACCCAGCTTATCAGAAACTAAGCTGATCGTTCGACCAAAGCTCAGGTTACGCACGTTTCCCCCGCAACCGGGCTTTGGCTTTTTTTGCACCCAGCAAAGGTAAAATCACCCCCATGTCGGGGCCATGCTTTTGTCCGGTCAGCGCGAGACGTAATGGCATGAACAAGCCCTTGCCCTTGCGCCCGGTTTCGGATTTCAGGGCATTGGTCAGGTCTGACCAGCTATCATCGGCAATGGTTTCGGGCAGCAGTTCCGCAGCCGCCTTGGCAAATTCCTGATCTTCAGCAGCAATCACCGGATCAATCTGGCCCGATACAATATCGTTCCAACCCGCGACATCGTCCAGTCCGTTCAGATTGCCCCGAATAGCTAACCACAGTGCTTCACCGCAAGTGGCATTGATCTGCGCTAATCGTGCCTCTACATCCGTATAAGATGCTTCGTGCAATAATTTGGCATTCAAGCTGTCCAGTTCGGCCGGATCAAACCGAGCCGGGGCGCGGGCGATTTTGCCGAATGAAAACTCTTCAACCAATTGGCTTAAGTTTGGGCGCGGCTCGACCGGGTCGGACGTGCCGATTTTGGCCAATAGCGACAAAATCGCCATCGGGTCCATTTGCTCCTCATCGCGCAATCCGGCGACTGAGAGCGTACCCAGACGTTTGGACAATTTACCGCCATCGGCCCCGATCAACAACGGATGATGTCCCATAGCAGGCGGTTCGGCATCCAATGCCCGGAAAATTTCAATTTGGGCGGCTGAATTGGTGACGTGGTCCTCGCCCCGCACAATGTGGGTCATGCCCAGGTCAATATCGTCGACCACTGACGGCAAGGTGTACAAGTACGTACCATCGGCTCGGATCAGCACTGGGTCAGACAACGAGCCAGTATCAATTTTCTGACTGCCTCGGATCACGTCATCCCAAACCACGGTTGTACCAGACAGTTTGAAACGCCAATGCGCTTGGCGACCTTGCCCCTCCAGATCGGCCCGCGCCGCATCATCCAGTTCCAGCGCCGCCCGGTTATAGACCGGCGGCTTGCCTTGGGCGCGTTGTAATTTGCGCTGCCGGTCCAACTCCTCGGCCGTCTCGTAACAAGGATAGAGCAGCCCCTTGGCTTTTAAGGAAGCAGCCGCTTCGTCATAGGCGGCAAAACGGCTCGATTGCTTGGCGGTTTCATCATGGGTTAGACCCAGCCAAGCCATGTCGGTAAAAATACCAGCTTCAAATTCTTCCGTAGAGCGTTCCAAATCGGTATCATCAATCCGCAACAAAAACGTGCCCCCTTGCGACTTGGCAAACAACCAGTTCAGCAAAGCGGTACGGATATTTCCCACGTGCAATTTACCAGTGGGACTAGGGGCGAAACGAACCTTAACGGTCATGGAATAGGCTCCGGAAAAATCATGGACGACAGAGAGCGGCTTGTGCGCGGCGGTTGCCGCCTTGTCAACATTGGCTAGGCGTGATCATCCGCATCGGGCAATTGTTCGCTGTCGTCTTCAGGTCGGCCCGGCACCACATAATTGCCCTTTAGCCAACGTCCCAAATCGACTTGTTGGCACCGCTCACTACAAAATGGTTTGTGGGTTGGATTGGTTGGTTTTTTACAAATCGGACATTTAACTGGTGCGCTCATTTGGGTTTCACCTCCCATTGCTGACGGCTGAAATGCTCATTGCGTTCCAAAGAAAACCGCGGACCGATGCGGTCCTGCATCGACGAAACCCAATTGATGTCGTCAGCAGCTAGCCAGTCATGTAAGGCCGCACCGGCTTGCAATTGCAGGCTTGCGCCGCGTTTGGCGATCGCTTCGTTTTCCAACCCGCGCAGGGCTTCCAGCGCACTGGTTTCTATGGTTTTTTTGCCATTGCTGCCCAGCAAAATCTCCGAAGGCGAGCGGGTATTGCGCCGCCGTAGTAATTCCAGCGTGCCAAAGCGCGACATCGGCAACAGATCAATCCGCGCCGGATCATTGCGCGCCAGACTTTGCAACGCAGCGGCCAACGCAGCGCGTTCATTTTTGACCCGCATCGGTGCAAAATCAATCACCACAATTCCGCCCAACGAGCGCAGGCGCAATTGCCGAAATGCGGTTTGGGCCGCCCGGTAATTAAACTTACCGGGGGATAATGTGGTCTGGCCCGTGTCTACATCAATCGCCACCAACGCCCGGGTTGGCTCAATGCAGATATTGCCACCACCGGCAATCATCGCCAGCTTAGCAGAAGCCTGATCAATCGCCGCATCGATTTTCTCGCGGCCTTCGCGGTCAGCAAGATTGATCTGTATACCTTTGGGTAGATACATCCGCTCGACCAGTGAGCGTGGCTCTTCCAACTCGCACCCCATCGGCAGGAGCATCAAATTCGGCCCCTTACCGGATAAGGCTTCTCGGGTGATTTGAACGGGGATTTCAGCCCCTTCGTGTACCTCGGCCGGACGCCCCTTTTTGCCAAACGGCAAAAAACCCGGCTCACCCAATGGTAGCTCCACAAAGGCGGCGTTCAAACCCGCATCCACTTGGCGCACCCGGCCCAAAACTTGCGCGCTTTCGGGTATTCGAGTTTTTGCTTCTGATGCCCGTTCAATCGCCAGCTCGACCGGCTCACCCTGATCATCAAACAAGCAAGCCCGGGTTTCACCCACCGCTTCGTCGATCAACACCAAATCGGTCATGAAGACAGCACCGGATAGCCGACACCGCTCAGCAGCAAATAGGTCTCATGCAGGGGTAAGCCCATCACATTGGAGTAGGAACCGTTTAAGCTGCGTACAAACATTTCGGCCATGCCCTGAATGCCATAGCCCCCGGCTTTGCCTTGCCAGTCGCCGCTTGCCACATATGTCTTGATTTCTTGCTTTGTCAGGCGCTTGAACTGCAACCGCGTCCCCACCACCCGATGTACCTGACGGCCATCAGCCATGGTCAGCGCCACGCCGCTCCATACCCGGTGCGCCCGACCCGACAATAGTTCGAGGAATTTGGTGGCCTCTGCCGCGTCCATTGGTTTGCCCAATATCCGCCGCCCGACACCGACCACCGTGTCCGCAGTCAGAGCCAGATCATGCCCGGCAAAGGTAGAACTGTTTAAGGACGCCAACCCTTTGGCCAGACACAGGCGTTCGGCCAGTTCGCGCGGGGTTTCGGCAGGTAAGGGAGTTTCATCAATATCAGCCGGGGCCACGATGGCTGGGACCACGCCGATGCGGGCCAATAGCTCCAATCGTCTTGGAGACCCACTGGCCAATACCAACTTCATGTTACTTGAAGCGATAGGTGATGCGACCTTTGGTCAGATCATACGGGGTCATCTCGACCGTCACCTTGTCACCAGCCAGCACCCGGATGCGATTTTTACGCATCTTGCCGGCGGTGTGACCAATAATTTCATGGCCGTTCTCCAACTTCACCCGAAAGGTGGCATTGGGAAGAAGCTCGGTAATCTCTCCTTCAAATTCTAGTAGTTCTTCTTTAGCCATGCGGCTCCTCAATTCATTTTGTTCGCGATTTTGCTCGCGGAATTGGCCTTATAGGCGCTGCAAAGCCTTACGTCACTAGGCTTTGTGCGGTTTTTCCCGTCTAAAACAACCCAAATGAAATTGCCGGTGGAAACAAATCTGTTTTTTGCGAGGAATCGCCTATAATTTAGGAATGTGATCAAAGGGGACAATAATGACGACACACAAACTGGCAATGACCGCAATTTTTGCGTTAGGAATTAGTGGGTGTTCTGCACCTGCCCCAACTGTGGAGAAAACCACCATTGCAGAAACGGTTAGCTCGCACGCGCCAGAGTATTTCAATCTGCGTCCAGCCGTGGAAAAAGCCTATGGCTATTCCCATGCCGTAAAAATTGGAAATGATATTAAAATTGCTGGTGCAGTCAGCATGGACTCAAATGGTGCTCCAACGGCGATTGGCGACCTCGAACAGCAAATGAAGAACGCCTATGATGATCTGGAAAAGGTATTGCAGCATTATGGCTATACATTTGACGATGTGATCGTCGAGAACGTCTTTACCACCGATATGGCCAAATTCCTCGAAGTGGCCGCCTATCGAAATACCATTTACCCAAAGCAATTTCCAACTGGAACTTGGCTGGAAGTAAAGGGACTGGCTCTGCCAGAATTCATGATCGAGATCGAATTGGAAGCGCATAAGACGCCATAGGGTCAAAACGCACCCAACAATACGTTACATCTAGCAAATAACGCCTCCAAACACTTAAACCGGCGTCACCCCGATGAAAATCGGGGTCCAGTGGTTTACGCATTTTACCGGTTTCGAGAACTGGATTCCGATTTTCATCGGAATGACGGCAAGGTGAAATATAATTTCGACCCTCGATCACCAATTGCGACCACCTATTTGCCTACTCACCCGGTGTTACCGCTGAACCGGCCAAAATGCCGCCATCAATGCTCATCTCGCTGCCCGTGATGTAGGCCGCTTCGTCGGAGGCCAGCAGGACCGCCAGCGCCGCCACCTCCTGCGGGGTGCCAAAACGTTGCATGGGCGTATCGGCCACTATGGCCTTCATGCGAGCCTCACGATCCGGTCCATTGCCTAACATCGGTTCCCACATCGGGGTCAGGATCGCCGCCGGATGGATTGAGTTGCAGCGAATGTTCAGGCCTTGTTGGGCGCAATACAGCGCCACGGTTTTGCTATGATTTCGCACCGCCGCCTTGGACGAAGCATAGGCCGCCGCCATCGGAATGCCGACCAGACCAGAGCGCGACGAGATATTGATGATCGAACCCTTGCCGCCATTTGCCCGCATGGCGGCAATGCCGTAACGACAGCCTAAAAACGTCCCATCCAGATTGACCTGATGCACAGCCCGCCAATCATCCAGCGAAGCGTTTTCCGGGTCGTGCGGGCTGGTGCTCTGCCCCTTTTTGGCTTCAAATCCGGTGACACCGGCATTGTTGACCAACACGTCCAGCTTGGGCACTTCGCGGGCAATACGCGCCCAATCAGCTTCGCTAGCCACATCCAATGTTAAAAATGTTGCACCCACGTTTTTGGCTGCTACTTGGCCCGTGACCTGATCTATATCGGTCAGGAACACAACGGCACCTTCATCGATAAATGCCTGTGCGATCGCTTGGCCAATACCGCGCGCTGCGCCGGTCACGAGACAGGTTTTTCCGATTAGTCGTTTCATTTTGATTGCCTTGAAAAGGATAAAAAAATTGAGCGAGAAAACGCCCGGATCCCCAGTTTGCGAAGCCAGAGCATTATGCAATTAACTGCACTCTACTGTCATCACACGGCTTGTCCGGGTGATCCAGTACACGTTGCAATGATCATTGTTTTTCGTGAGAATAAGCCTGCTGGATTGCCCGGACAAGCCGTGCAATGACAGGTTGAAAGACTGCTCTAGCGAATTGGCTAGTTCATGCTCTCTTCTCCTAAAGGATAGAGCGTTTGTGCCATTGGTGGCTGGTTTCTGTCAATAATTCCCGGCGACGCGACGTAAGGTCACGGCGCTGCTTCTGTTGAATTAGGCGTAATTCCCAGTTCTGCTTGCAATAAACCCTTGGTATGCGCCAGCTTCCCAAGCGCAGTATCGTTCCAGTCGATATAAAGCTGCGTAATAGTTCTGGTTATGGTCAGTGCCCCACGATATTTTGTATCAGCACAGAGGGCTTCAAAATCAAGTTCTATATCGCTCCAGCCTATTGTGGTTCTGGAGTCCAGTTCAATATCACTGACCACCACCAGCCAAGCGTCCATATAGGCCATGGATGGCCCTGCTCTAGCAGCAATTGGCAGAATTAATTTCTGTTCGTTTTGTGCCTCTACTCGTAAGGCGTTTAGACTGTCTTTAATTTGAGTGTTTCGCAGGATGGAAAATTTACCGGTAGACTGCATTTCATTCAAGGTACCTAATAAATAGGTCGATGGCACAACTTTACCCATCACTGACAACCCGTACGCAAAATCATCGCGATCGCCTTCGGCTAACTGACAGGCCAGCAAACTATCCAGCACCAATTTGGCCTTGTCGCTTTGATAAGCCATAAAGCCACGCGTACCCTGGGTCTGCACGATAGAATTGTCGACATCAACCAAAAGTCGCTGCAAATACTCACGTTCCAATACTCTATCGGCCCGCGCAGCGTTCCAATTTTGCACCTGCAAACCAACAAACACTCCCATCACAACAATCAGAAAATCCAAAAATATCGCTGTCCATTCCTGATTACGGAAGTGTTTGATCACACGGCGCAGGATCATTTCAGCTTCTCAATCAGATCTGGCAGATTTGAGCTTTCATGCAAAAACTCAATAACCTCCAATAATTTTTCTGTTTCGCGCATAATAATGAAATGCCCGCCTTCGCGGTAATATGTCAATGCTTTTGCCTCTGCGCGCCCTTGCATCAACAAACCGCAAGAGCGTGGATGAGGCGGTGAACCGACAGCAAGCGCATCAAGCCGGTTTATCAGTGCATCACGGTAAGCAAGTGATTGCGCCTCGCCGAAACGATTGAATGTCCAAGCCGCAATATCGACAAGGCTTTGTTCCGCCTGCGGGGTTAACCGCCATGGTTTCATGAGGTTGTTTTATCACGCGTAGTGTCAAAGGCGCGCCGCACGGCATCCTCACCGGAGCCTCGTGCGTATGTTCCGTTATCGGCTTCATCCAAAGATTTACCAATCCGCGCGCGGATTTCCGATAGTTCCGCAGCAGTTCGCTCTTGTCCATCTCGCAAAGCACGTAGCCCATCGCGGACCACTTCACTGGCACTTTGATACTCGCCACTTTTCACAAGATCGTCGATCCAGTGTCCCCAATGGGACGTCAAGGCGATGCTTTTGGTGTTTTTGGCGGGCATACAACCGTCCTTTGCCTGTTATTTCAGTAATATTATCCAAAATATAACATAGGGTGCGAAAAATTGCCACCCTGTTTGGGGCGTTCAAAATTTAGACCCATATCAATAAACACCGCGAACCAATCTTCCTTGGCCACATGGGCTTTGACGCGGCGCAGGATCATGGGTTGGTTTCTCCTTCGATCTGCTCAATGAGCGCCGATGCTGCTTTATCTACATTTTCAATCTGACGCTGGTGTAAAACTGTAAACTCAAGCAGGGTGCGCATGGCACTGACCAGCTTCGGGCTTTCTTGCAGATCGGCGATAAGGACTTCTTCTTGAATATGAGAAAAGGGGCTAAGGCCAAACTCCTGACCTACAAAAACGGTTTGATTGCGCAGCGAACGATGTGTTGTATCAGTCGTATTCTTCACGGACGACCACAATGACGTATATCTTTGCAGATCCCGAACCAGGTCTGCATTCTTGATGATGTTCAGATTTCCCGCTGCAACGAGAGAACTCCAGGCCGCGTCGTTTTGGAGTGGGTAATAATGAATGGTGATCAACTTCCACAATTGCGGTTTTTGCACCTCTGGAATAGCTTGCGGCATTGGAATTTTCATTTCCCCATCGCCAAAATTATTCAGACTTGCGACCGGTAACACCAATCTTTCAACACGATCAAATCCGGCTTTTGTCAGGGCGTAATTCGACGCGTTAATATTCACCTGCGCTATTTCCAACCCACTCTTTAGTGTGCTTCTATCAGCGCTCAAATCTTCGAGAATAGCAATAAGCGTTTCTCGTTCTTGGATTGCATCACCCCGCCTCTCACTCCAATTGGTGATCTGAAACGCAATCAGGATACCCACCACCACGATGACGAAATCCAGCGCCACTGCGAACCAATTTTGGTCTTTAACGTGTTTTGTGATGCGGCGCAGGATCATGATCAAAACCCCTGAAACAGGAAATCGAGAGCGGCGGTGATGTCATCGCGGTGATCGGTCTCGATATTGGTGAGGCGCTTGCCCAATCGGTGCGTAGGCAGGGCGGCAATATCCGTGGTCATCATCACATAGGCCGCGTCATCGATTTTAAGGATTGGCTTCAAACGCGGCAAAATTTCGCTTCTCGCCAGCGATATAGGAACCAACGGCACCACGACCCGGCTGGCTAGATCGTCAAACAGATCCGCTTGTACGTCCAGCACTAAGGGTGTGGCCTTGCTGGCAAACTGATGAACATCAAACCGTGCCATAAATCAGGCCTCAGATTGCCAGTCGGGGGTCAGCAACATGCCGTCACAGTCAATTCGCTCATTGTGGGCGGCAATCGCTGCCCCGCTATCGGCCAACCATTGTTTTTCCTGCTCCTCGCGGATCGCCAGTAACATACCCCTTTCGGCAGCTTTTGAGGCATTCAGATGCAAGGCTCTGACCTTTTTCATCACATCACCGCGAATGGTCAGATTGACACTGCGCCGTCTGGAAGTGTCATGTGCATTGGCATTCGTCATAATTTTACCCTTATGTAATATGCCCATATTTTATGCGCATAAATTTCTCGCATAATCAAGTCGGTAGTCAATTCCCAATGTCAATCGCAGTCCATTCCTGACCCGGAAAATGCTTGATGACACGGCGCAGGATCATGGGTTGGCTACCTTTGCGAGCATGGTTCTGAGTTCGGTAATACTTTCGCGGTGGGTTTTGTGCATTGATAATTGCCCTTCAAAAACGCCCTGATACATGCCGATTGCGACAATCAGATCCGCTTTGGACCCCGACCTGGAAACAGCTTCATCCAGTGGCATGGCCTCAACCAGCGAACGCAATCGAACCAGCGGGGTCAAATATGGCCTTCCCCATTCCCGGATGGCTTGGTCTTGGTGCAGAAAACTCCGTGTCAACGAGGCATGGGCGACAAGCGCAGTTCGCAATTGATCGTTGGTAAGCAAGCTCATATCACCGCTCGCGACAAGTTGCTCAAACGTATCTGACTGGCCGGTAGGTGCGGGCAGGTTGAACGATGTCTCGAAGAAATTCTGAACGCGCTGAAGGTCGGCTCTTTTTGGATCATTGAGGATCAGTTGCTTGAATATCTCTATTTCGTCAGTGTTTGTTTTAATAAATTCAATCATCTCATCGGCATCGCGACCAAGTGCGTCAAAATCGCTGAACAAACGACCAATAATCTGCTGCTCGCGCGCCCTCTCGCCCCGCTCCTCACTCCAATTGGTGATTTGAAAGGCGATCAGGATACCCGCCACGACGATAAAGAAGTCGAGCACAACGGCGAACCAGTTTTGGTCACGCACGTGTTTGGTAAGGGAACGTAGCAACATGATTATTTTTCCTTTTTCGCGCCCAATAATTCATCCATTGAATAACTGCCCTCATCACCCTCCAGCAAGCCTTCCACATAGGCGACGAAATCGGGCGATAGACCTTTGACGGCGAAATCATTCCAAACCGTGCGCCCACCGTTCGTAGCCATAAATGTCAATATATCTTTTTTAATCGGATACCATTGGCTTTCAGGCAGGGTCTTGTTTCGGTATAGCTCGTAAACGGTGCTGTGGGTTGTAAAGTGCTGCCCGGCAAACCAGATGAATTGCAATCTTTCATCCGCATCCAGCACGGATATATCCGCTAAACCACGCCGTATCACGCGTGCCGTTTCTTTATTGTCGATAGGGACCGCATTGATGCTGCCCGTAGCTTCTAGGAATTGATACGCAGCATTGGCGCGAGCTTGTAAGGTGTTCTGGCGCACCTGCACCGCCAGATACAGCACGGACGGAACCAACGCGGCCACCGCCAGCACTTGCGAGACAAGATAAATATCATTCAGAGTCATAAGGTCACTTCACCCAATTTGGTTTGGGGTTGGCGAGTTGTGCCTCAATGGCGGCACGATGTCCGGCGAGGATGGCATCATTGCGTGCCTCAATG
>JAJFFR010000065.1 GCA_021776555.1 Robiginitomaculum sp. | reverse complement strand
GTTCATTGATCGCTCGATCTCGCTATTTATTGATTGCTACCCAACCCCAACGGTTTGGGCGTAATATCCTCTCGGAACTGCGTGGCGAGGTTGGCGAGGATGGGTCTTGCCCATTTTATGAGCATTTAGCCAAGACCTTTTTCCAAATGGAATTTGAAGAGGCCGATCATCTTTCGGGGACCACCGACAAACAATTTATTCTAGATTTAATGCCCAAATACCCAATTTATGTCGATCTACTGCCACCGGAGGCCCAAGCGGTGATTGGTAAAACCCATCGCGACGGTGCAGGCGCGCGCAAACTCTTGGAAAAAGAAGGTTTTCGCTATGAAAGAGTGATTGATATCTTTGATGGTGGGCCAACCATGACCGCACCTCGCGATGATTTGTTAGCCGTAAAAACCAGTCAAGTTTTGGCCGTTAAGTCAGGTGCGTCGGGTTCAGTTCGTGCCTTGGTTTCCAATGAGCGGATCGATGGATTTCGAGCCTGTTTGGCGATGATCAATCCGCGCGCGGACGAAGGTATTGTCGTGGTGGAACCGTCGATTTTGCGTGCGCTAGAAGTAAATGAAGGCGAGTCCATTCGCTTTGTAGGGAATTGAGAGAGAAACATGAATAATGCCGGTTGTTACATTGATGGGTCTTGGCAAAGCGGGGCAGGCGAAGTGTTCAGCTCGGTCAATCCGGGCGATGGCACGTTGATTTGGCAGGGCAAGAGCGCAAGTGCTGATCAGGTGAATCAGGCTTTCGCTGCGGCACACAGAGTTGCCCCGGCATGGGCGCAAATGCCGATGGAACAGCGTCTGGGCTATATTCACGCCTTTAAGGCGCAGCTTGAAGAATGTCGTGAGCAAATGGCGGAAACCATTGCCAAGGAGACAGGCAAGGTTTTGTGGGACGCAATGGGTGAAGTAGGCGCGATGATCGGTAAAATCGATCTGTCCATCGCAGCATATGAAGAGCGTACCGGCGAACGAACGACCAAAACTCCGTTTGGAACGGCCAGTTTGCGTCACAGACCGCATGGTGCGATGGCCGTATTGGGGCCGTATAATTTCCCTGCACATTTGCCCAATGGTCATATTGTGCCGGCCTTGATCGCCGGGGACACCATTGTGTTCAAGCCGAGCGAGCTAACGCCGCTGACCGCAGAGCTAATGTGTGAGTTATGGCACCATGCCGAATTGCCGGATGGCGTTTTGAACCTCGTACAAGGCGCACGGGACACTGGCGGTGCCGTACTGGATCATGCCTTGTTGGATGGGGTGCTATTCACTGGATCGGCGCAGACCGGAGCCTTTATTCATAAAAAGTTCGGCGGGCGGCCAGAGATCATGCTGGCACTCGAAATGGGCGGTAATAACCCATTGGTGGTCTGGGATGTATCGGATGTGGAAGCTGCGGCCAACCTGACAGTGCAGTCGGCATTTTCGAGTACCGGACAGCGTTGTACCTGCGCTCGGCGGCTAATTATCCCGCAGGGACAGGTCGGCGATCAACAAATCGAGGCCATCGTCGCCCAGATGGACCGACTGGTGATTGGCAAATGGGATGCTGCACCCGACCCATTTATGGGGTGCCTGATCTCAAACCGGGCAGCACAAGGCGTTTTATCGGATCAAGCTGGGCATATCGCCAAGGGCGCCACAGCCATTCGAGCTGCAACTCAGCTGGATTGGTCCGAAGCTGCATTGAAACCGGGATTGCTGGAAATGGGCGAGACGCAAGTGGCTGATGAAGAAACCTTTGGCCCATTGTTGCAAATATACCGAGCGGATAGTTTTGATCGTGCTATTCAGATGGCTAATGATACCCGTTTTGGGTTGGCGGCTGGCTTGATCAGTGATGATCCAGCGCTTTGGGGTGATTTTACGCGAAAAGTTCGAGCCGGGATTGTCAATTTTAATCGACCAACTACTGGGGCAGCTAGTTCTTTACCATTTGGCGGGCCGGGGATTAGTGGAAACCACCGACCGGGCGCTTGGTATGCAGCCGATTACTGTGCGTGGCCGATGGCTAGTCAGGAAGCTATGGCACCGGCATGGGTTGAGGTTCCGGGATTATCAAAATGAGTTCGGTTGAAGCCAATTTCGATGGCTTGGTGGGTTTGACCCATAACTATGGCGGTCTTTCATTTGGCAATCTGGCTAGTGCCAAAAACCAAGGGGAGATATCTCGTCCGCGTGAGGGTGCGTTGCAAGGGTTAGCCAAGATGAAATGGCTGGCCGATGCAGGGCTAGTCCAAGGGGTTTTGCCGCCGCAGGAACGACCTTTTTTAGGGTTGTTGCGCGATGCAGGGTTTGCTGGAACCGATCGAACAGTATTGGAACAGGGTTGGAAACACGCACCGGCTTTGACTGCTGCATCTTGTTCTGCGGCTTCGATGTGGGCGGCCAATGCGGCGACGGTTAGTCCTTCGGCGGACACAGTGGACGGTCGGATGCATTTTACGGCGGCCAATTTGAGCACCATGTTGCATCGCTCGATCGAGGGGCCACAAACCCAACGGGCCTTACAAGCGGCTTTTGGTGATCCCAAACATTTTTGTGTGCATGGGCCACTTCCAGCTCATTCTTCATTTGCTGATGAAGGTGCTGCCAATCACGTTCGTTTGTGTGCAGATCATGGTGCGCCCGGCGTTGAACTATTTGTGTACGGGCGAGAGGGTGACGAGACTAATCTGGCCTTTCCTGCGCGCCAAACCTTACGCTCTGTGAGATCGATTGCCCGTTCGCACGGGTTGGACATGTCCCGCACGGTATTTGCGCGCCAAGGGTCGCGGGCAATAGAAGCCGGTGCCTTTCACAATGATGTGGTTTGTGTAGGCACCCGAAACTGTTTGTTTTTCCACGAGACGGCGTTTGAAAACACAGCCCAAGTAATTGCCGATATTAACAAGGCGGCCGATGGCCGGTTTGAGCCTGTCTTTGTTGAGGTTTCTGAGCAGGACGTACCAATCAGGGACGTCATCACTTCGTATCTGTTTAATTCCATGTTGGTAGAATGGCCCGGTGAAGCCAGATTGGTATTGATTGCGCCGGCTGAATGTCAAAACACGCCTTCTGTGGTACGTTATTGCGAAAAGCTAGTGGCCGGGAATGGCCCGATTGGACGGGTTGAATTTGTTGATGTTCGCCAGTCCATGCGAAATGGTGGTGGGCCAGCCTGTTTGCGCTTACGGGTGGTTTTGACCGAGGACGAACTGGCCGCAGTTAATCCATCCATGTTGATGAATGATCAATTATTTGCTCGCCTACAAACTTGGATTAACAAGCACTATCGCGAAACCTTGTCTCTGCAGGATTTAGCAGACCCAGCCATCATTGATGAAGGCCGGACTGCGCTGGGTGACCTCACCGGAATTTTGGCACTGGGCAGTGGTTTTTACCCATTCCAGCGGAGTTAGTTCCAATTAAACTGGACGAATGCCACGCTTTCGACCGCCAGCTCGACCGTATTCCTGCGTGCCGCGTTGATACACCCGGTCACTTTCCAATACCGAAGTTGGGGTGAAATCAAAACAGGGGTTTAGCCGTTCATACAATGGACCAAAATCGGTCTCTACCGTGACGCGAAACAGTTCTTCAAATGAAGAAATCACAAAATAGGTAGCTTGAAAATCGTCAATTTTGTAATCGGAGCGCATCAGACGTTCCAGATCAAAATGAATCCGGTTAGGCGATCTGGCATTGATGCTAAACGTAGCTTCGGTACGTGAAGATAAAATTCCAGCTCCAAAAATACGCATGCCTTTGGGCGTGTTGATCAGACCAAATTCAACGGTGTACCAGTAGAGTGAAGCTAAGGCTTTTAGCCGGTCATACCCTTGAGAGCGCATGCCGCCCTTGCCATAGGCTTGCATATAATCGGCAAATACCGGATTGGTCAGCAAAGGAACATGGCCAAACACGTCATGAAACACATCTGGCTCCTGAATGTATTCAAGCTGCTCGCGTTTGCGGATGAAATTCCCAGCTGGAAACCGCCGATTGGCCAAATGTTCAAAAAAGATATCATCCGGCACCAAACAAGGCACGGCGACCACTTCCCACCCCGTAAGCTCTTTTAGTTTGACATTGATCTTTTTGAAATCAGGGATGCCACCGGTGCCTAAGTTTAAGGCTGACAGCCCATCCATAAACTGGTCACAGGCCAAACCGGGCAAGCATTCCAATTGGTGCCGGTATAGAATATCCCATGTTTCATGTTCTTCTTCGGTATAGCTTTTCCACCCTTGATCAATGGTGAAATCATCCGATACCTCACTGGTACGCGGATCGGCTAGGATATTGTTCGGGTCCATTTTGCACTCCGATATTTGATGACGTGACCGATATGGTACGACATCTTTGGCGCTTGGGGAAACGGCGTTTTGTCACGCGCACAAAAATTTACAAATTCGATTTTGCTTTTACAATCAATTTAGCTAAGCTTCCCGGGAATGCGAGTGGTCAAAATGTACTGCTCCAACACTGATTGGGCTGCTGCGATCTAAATTGATAGGCGCGCCCGGAAAGGAAAACGTTATGACGGACGGCGAAAAGCCGTCTTCGCGTCGGCATGGGAAGAATAGAAGCCGGCAAAGGAGCGGAAGGCAAAGCTCACCGAGCAAGAAGCTGTACGCAGCACTTGATCTGGGTACCAATAATTGTCGATTGCTGATCGCAACGCCAACTGGCAAAGAGTTTCGTGTCGTTGATGGTTTTTCGCGAATTGTTCGGCTGGGCGAAGGCATGGACGAAAGCGGTATGTTATCTGACCCGGCGATGGAGCGGGCTTTTGAGGCTCTAAAGGTCTGCGCGCATAAACTGGCTAAAACCAAAGTAAGAAGGGTGCGAGCCGTAGCCACGCAAGCTTGTCGAACGGCGAGCAACGGACCTGATTTTATCGAGCGTGTGCGACAAGATATTGGTTTGTCGCTCAAAATTATTTCTACCGAAGAAGAAGCTAGATTGGCCTTGCGTGGTTGTCTGGATTTGTTTGATCACGAATGCGAGGCAGCATTGGTGATTGATATTGGTGGCGGATCCACGGAAATATCATGGGTGCAACTGGCAGGAATTCCTGACGCACAGTCTCGGAAGCGCCCACCTTACGCCCGATTGCAGTCTTGGGTATCGCTAGACCTTGGTGTGGTTACCATGGCCGAGCGGTTTCCAGAGCGTGAAGATCGTGAGCAATGGTTTGCAGACATGTGCAATCACGCCCGTGATAAAATTGCCAAATTTGATGGTGCGGAAGAATTTCGTTCCATTTTTGCTAGTGGCAGTACCCACCATGTGGGCACATCGGGCGCGGTGACCTCGCTGGGTGGTCTTCATTTGAATTTAGCTCGGTATCAACGGGCCAAGGTTGATGGACTTTGGTTAAGCGATACAGATACCATGAATGCGACCAAACGCCTGTTATCCAAAAATCTGGAAGAACGAGCTGCAGAACCGTGTATTGGTCAGGAGCGGGCTGATCTGGTATTGGCGGGTTGTGCGATCTTGCAGGCCGTGCAACTGGAATGGCCCAGCAGCCGTATTCGTGTTGCAGACCGGGGATTGCGCGAGGGCTTGCTTTTGTCAATGATGGCATTTGACGGCAAAAAACGCGGCCCACGTGGTCGCCGGAGATAGATAAACCAATGGGTCGTGACGGAGATATTCGGCGCTGGAAAGGCAAGGGTGATGCCAAGGCCAGTGTTCGCCGCAAGATGACGCGGCGGGTGAAAACAGCGCGCGGACGAAAAATCTCGTCGGTGCGGTGGCTGCAACGGCAGATCAATGACGTCTATGTGCAACGCGCTCAAGATGAAGGGTATAGAGGTCGGGCCGCCTACAAACTGATTGAACTGGACGACCGGTTTCGTCTGATCCGCAAAAACAGCCGGGTGGTTGATCTGGGCGCGGCTCCCGGTGGTTGGGCGCAAGTCGCTGTGGCACGCGGTGCCTCGCAAGTGGTTGGGATTGACTTGTTGCCGATTGAACCCTTGGACGATGCGCAATTTTTGGAAATGGATTTTACAGAGATTGAAGCGACAAAAGCAGTGATCGATTTATTATCCGGGCCGCCAGATCTGGTTTTATCCGACATGGCCGCCAATACGACCGGCCATCCGGCAACCGATCATTTACGGATTGTTGCACTGGTCGAGCTGGCTGCCGAGTTTGCCATAGAGACGTTGCGCCCTGGTGGGCAGTTTGTGGCTAAGGTGTTTCAAGGTGGCGCTGATGGGGAATTGTTGAAATTGTTGCGTGCCAATTTTGAGACGGTTCGACATTTCAAGCCCGATGCCAGCCGCTCAACCAGCGCTGAAACCTACGTCATTGCTCGAAATTTCCGTAAAAAAAGCTGACCTTAGAGTCGATGTCCGGGCGGCAGAGGCGGGGATTCGCGCAGTAGGATAATCGAGATACGTCGATTGCCGGCCGTGTATGGGTCATCTGGGTACAGAGGTTCGGAACCGGCTTTACCAATCACTGAATGAATGCGGGTTTGTGGCACTTCGCTTTCGCGCAAGATTTTTCGAGCGCTATCGGCTCGACCAAATGACAATCCCCAATTGCCGCCCGCATTTCCTTGCATGGGGGCCGAATCTGTATGACCGGAAATGGTAATTCGGTTGGGCAGGCGCAGAATAATTTGGCCCACAGCACGAAGCAGCGCAACGGTGCGTGGTCTTGGTTGCACCGATCCGGGTTGGAACATGGACAAGCCTTCTTGGTCAACAATCTGGATGCGTAGCCCCTCAGGGGTTTGATCGATCATCAGGGATTTGGAAAGCTCAGCTAGTTCGGGCAAATCTTGCATGGCTTGACGCAAAGATTCAGCTGCGCTTTTGAAGGCCATTTCTTCGCGCCGAGACAGGGCTTCGTCCAAGGCAGATTCGGAAATTTCGGCTTCGGCTTTTTCGGCTTCGCCACTCGAATCTTTATTTTGTTGTTCGGTCACGGTGGTTGGCTTGGGCATGGTACTGGCCCGACCACTGGCCCCACTGGATTGTGCGCCGTCCTTGCCGATTTGAGTTCCGCCTAAAATGCCGCCAGAGCCGCTTTTCGATTCGGAAATGCTGGCCGGTGCAAAGTAATCGGCAACGCCCATTTTTTGTTCCGGGGATGTCATGTTGATCAGCCACATCAACAAGAAGAAGGCCATCATCGCTGTTACGAAGTCGGCATAGGCCACTTTCCACGCGCCACCGTGGTGGCCACCCTCGATCTTCTTTATTTTTTTGATGATAATTGGGCGATCATTTGCCATGCTGGAAGTCCTGTCACCAGTGAATTGGCCCAGCATGACAGTGGTTGGTTAATCGAGTGTTTAACCGCCGTCGGGGCTTAGCGGTGTCAAAACCAAGGTGGAGCTACCGGGTGGCGGTGAAACTTCGGTCCAGTCGGCGCGAATTTCAAAGAAATCCCCGGCCGCCCACGATCCGGCCAAATCCCGATAATGCGGCGATAACACATGACCCGATTGCCCCGGTCCGTGCATAAACATCGAGGCGTTTAGATCAGAAAAATCATAAATTGCCCGCATGCTGGGTCCCCAATTCACTTCAAAATTGCCTGAGGAATAACTTGAATGTGCAACATTTACCGTGGACTCGTCACCACCAACTGGGGTGCGAACACTGAAGAACCGGCCCAAAGGCGTCTTGTTGAGTAGAGGATGTGCAAAATTGGCGGCGTGGACATCGCCCCAATGTAAATCGGCAATTGGCTGCTGATAAGTTTCGACCAACCAAGAATGAGTTTCATCCAGCGCCATAGCCGCGATTTGATGACAAGTCTCCATTGCGCCGGTTGTGACATCGTCACACCAATTTTGATAACGACCAGCCAATACACCATCGACGAATTCGCGGCGCGGCGACCAGAATTGGGCAAAATCCTCGCCTAGATCATCGGCAAACAGGCCTTTGGTGAAATTCCGCATCCATTTGGAATAGACCAGACCTTCCGGCCCATTGGCACTTAGGTTCCCATCCCATGCGGCAAGAAGTTGCCGTAACTCCCGCCCGCCGTCTGTGTTTGGTTCTGATGAGGCAATCAACGGTATTGCCCGCCGGGCCAGATCAGACACCGTGTCCATCTGCATCCGGGCGAACGAGCGCTTATCATGTAATTCAGTGTTTTCAACCATTTCAACAATGCGCCGAATGCGGTGATAGCCGTACCAAGACGAGGTTATGAAATGCGGATATGAATCCGGGACGATTTTGTTATTGGCCGAAGCGTAATAGTGCCGATCCGTATTGGTCGAAACCGGCAGTTCTTCGTATGGAATTTCGCCAATCCAGTCGCCGTTGTCGTCGCGAACCGGAACGCGGGCCGGTGCAATAAATCCAATGGTGTCCGTGCTGTCAGCAAACACCATGTTTTGCTGTGGCATTTTGTATTTTTCCAACCCAGCCTGAAAGTCACTGAAAACGTGAGCGCCGATCAGAGCAATGCCCAGATCGCCGGTGGTATCATCGTGATCGTCCAACGTGTTTTGGATCACCACAACTTGCCCGTCTTCGGCCATGTGACCGGCTTTGAACCATTCTGGGTCCAGCACCGGGCCTCTCTTCGTTTGTTGGATTTCAATGGGCTGGTCCTTGCCCCAACGTACTTTAATCAAGGCTTGTTCGGTTGTGGCTTGTAAATCCAGTTGATCAACCAAGAACAAATCAGCGGTATCCGGACCGGTATTGGTAAATCCCCACGCGGCATCTTGGGTGCGGCCCAACGTTACGAAAGGCGTGCCGGGAATGGTCGCGCCCAACATCATGTCGTCGCCGGTTTGCATCCGGGCAAAATACCAGACGCCGGGTGCGCTCAAAGCTAGATGCGGATCATTGGCCAACAGGGGCTTGCCGCTAGAGGTTAGTTGCCCGTCCACGACCCAATTGTTGGAGCCTTTTTTAGGTTCGCCGCTTGGGGTGGAAAAAGCTGGCACGTCCGCACCAGAGCCGGGTTGAACTTGTGCAATACCCAGATCGGCTTCGCTTAACGTGACCGGCGCGTCGGCCGGGTAGGGTGCCAGAAATTCCGCAGCGCGCTCTGGTCCTAGAATTTCAATCAATTTGGCATGTCCCGGTTCTTCATACGCATTGCCTGACAGTCCATAGGCCATCATTTTTAAGACGGCAGCGCAGTCTTCCGGACGCCATGGTTCTGGCTTGGCCATCAACAATGTGTATTCCGGTGGTGCAACAAACCCCGGACCGGTCAGGACCGAATTTACACCTTCGGCATAAGCGCGAAAAGCGCCCTGAGTTTCGGGGCTTAGTCGAGTAAATGATTGATCAGCTGCTTTGCCTAAACCAAGGGTTCGCATTTGAACGTCAGTGCGCAGAGTCAGTTTGCCGACCAATTCGGACAATCTGCCATGGGCGGCGCGTCTCGACATGTCCATTTGGAATAATCGATCTTGGGCATGGGCCACACCGATGGCGAAGTACATATCATGGCGCGAGGGCGCGAAGATGTGCGGGATGCCGTATTTGTCGCGGACAATGGTGGTTTCCGCCTGTAGTCCAGCCAGTTCAATTTCACCTGTCACTTGCGGCAGGGAGGATTGAAACCGCCAATAGATCAAGGCACCAAGACTAATCGTTACAAATACAGCGACCAGTAAAAATCTGGATGCCCATTTTCCAATGGTTTTCATGACAGCACGTCCTCCCTAGACTATTGTTTAGCAAAGGACTGGAGAATTGAATATGGCCGATTTGGCATTTTTAGGGTTGGGCACGATGGGGTATCCAATGGCCGGGCATCTCAGCACCGCTGGAAACCGGGTTCAAGTCTGGAACCGTACAGCCAGCGTAACGCAAGCATGGGGCGAGGCTCATCACGGTAAAGTGGCTAAAAGCGCCGTAGAGGCTGCTGAAGGGGCTGAGCTTGTATTTGTCTGTCTGGGGGACGATCCAGATGTCAGAGACGTGGTAATGCCCATTCTGAGCCACATGAAGCCGGGTTCCATCCTAGTTGATCACACCACCACATCGGCCAATCTAGCGCGGGAGCTGACAATTGCTGCCCAAAATCATGGAATTGGGTTTATTGATGCGCCGGTGTCCGGAGGGCAGGCGGGGGCCGAAACCGGACAGTTGACCATTATGTGTGGTGGCAAGCAGGTTGATTTCGACACGGCTGAACCTGTCATGCAATGTTACGCCAAGGCGATCAAACGAATGGGTGAGGCCGGTGCTGGGCAACTGACTAAAATGGTCAATCAGATATGTATTGCTGGCGTGGTACAGGGCTTGGCGGAGGGCTTGAATTTTGCTGAGAAGGTTGGATTGGATCCAGTGGAGGTTGTAGCGGCAATTGGTAAGGGCGCAGCGCAAAGCTGGCAGATGGACAATCGCCACCAGAGCATGGCGGATGGTGAGTTTGAATTTGGGTTTGCAGTGGATTGGATGCGTAAGGATTTACGGGTCACCATGGAGGAGGCCAGCGCCAATGGCGCGCCTTTGCCTCTGACCCAATTGGTTGATCAATTTTACCAGCAAGTTCAGGAAATCGGCGGGGCGCGTTGGGATACTTCCAGTCTGATTGAACGTTTGCGACGACTAAGTTGAACTATCGATCTGAAACGAGTTAGCCAATAACGTAAACTCTTCTTTTCTTGGAGATATTTCGCGCCAAGCTATGGCGATTTGTCGGGCAGATGCTGCGCCGGACAGGGCAATGGTTTTCAAGCCAACTTGTTTGGCTAAACCAGATGTAACCGCCATTTCCGGCAAAATGGTGATGCCCGAACCGCCCGCGACCATTTGCACGATGGTTTGCAAGCTGGTGCCGCTAAATCCGTTGGCCGGAGCGCCGCCCTGTAACTTACAGGCATCCATGGCGTGTTCGCGCAGACAATGCCCCTGATTGAGCAAAAGCATTGGTTCATCAGCAAAATCCGTAATGGAAACGGAGGTTTTTTCAGCCAAAGGATGGTCGGCCGGAACGGTCAGATAGAACGGATCATTTGCCAAGTGCTGATTGTGCAAGCCTGTGGTCGGAAAGGGCAACGCATACAGGATCACATCCAATTCTCCGGCTTGAAGTTGGTCGACAATGTTGGCGCTTTCATCTTCAACCAGGATCAGTTCCAACGCAGGGTATTGGCTTCGAATACTGGGCAGGACTCGGGGCAACAGGAAAGGCGCAATGGTTGGGATTACACCCAGTCGTAACGGTCCGCACAACGGCCGGGTATTGGCCGCTGCATCGCTGAGGTCCGTAGTCAGTTGAATGATGATTTTGGCGCGGGCAACCATTTGCTGACCGGCGGTGGTTAGTCGCACCGTTCGCTTGGTTCGTTCGAACAATTGCACATTTAGCAGGGTTTCGAGATCACGGATGCCAGCACTTAACGTGGATTGGGTCACAAAGCATTTTTGGGCTGCGTCGCCAAAATGCAACGCCTTGGCCAGTGCCAGCATGTATTGCAATTGTCGGTTGGTGGGCAATATCTTCATAATCGAATAATCCAATTAGTAGTATCGATATTTATCGTTTCACACACTTATATATATATGTCGTATCTTTTCTCCAGATCAAGTCAAAACACATCAGGAGAATAAAATGAATAACGGCATATCCGACAAATCCCGCCGTGAAATCGCCGAAGGCATTTCGCGTTTGCTGGCTGACAGCTACACGTTGTATTTGAAAACTCATAATTTTCACTGGAATGTAACTGGTCCAATGTTCACATCCCTGCACACCATGTTCGAGGTCCAGTATACAGAGCTGGCGCTGGCCGTGGATGAAATTGCCGAACGCATCCGGGCTTTGGGTCATCCAGCACCCGGTTCATACAGCCAATTTGCCAAACTCTCGTCCATATCAGAAGCCAAAGACGTTCCCTCAGCCCGCCAAATGATCAAACAACTGGCCGATGATCAGGACAAAGTGGTCCGTACCGCCCGCGAGATCGTTTCGCTAGCCAGTGATGCTGGTGATGAAGTCAGCGTTGATTTGCTGGTGCAACGTATGCAGGTCCACGAAAAAACATCTTGGATGTTGCGCGCCTTGTTGCAAGGCTAAACCGGTTGTGCATCGCACCAAATCCCTATACCGACCAACCCAAATCATCCCCAAAGGAGAAAGACCATGATCAATTCAACAGTACCAGACGTTACCTTCAAAACCCGCGTTCGCAATGAGGCCCTATCGGGCGACAACCCGTTTGAATGGAAAGACCTGACCTCATCCGAGATTTTCGATGGACAGAATGTAGTTCTGTTTGCTTTGCCGGGTGCGTTTACGCCAACTTGTTCCAGCACGCATTTGCCGGGTTATGAGGCCAACATGGAAGAACTGAAAGCCCAAGGCGTCGACAAGGTCATTTGCCTGTCGGTTAATGACGCATTTTCGATGTTCCAGTGGGGCAAAAACTTAGGGGCCAAAGAAGTGTTCATGCTGCCCGACGGCAATGGCGAATTTTCTCGCAAAATGGGCATGTTGGTCGACAAATCGAATGTTGGCTTTGGCATGCGCAGCTGGCGCTATTCGATGTATGTGGAAAACGGCCAGATCCAGAAGTTATTTGCCGAAGATGGTTTTTCAGACAATTGCCAGTCTGATCCATTTGAAGTGTCGGACGCCGGGACCATGCTGGCCTATTTGAAAGCGCGCTGAACCTGAGGATACACGATCTGGCCCCCAATTGGCCGGATCGTAGTTCTTCCTTGTCAAAACAGCTTGACGAAAGCCAAGCATCCATTTCTATTCCGGCGTTGTTTTATCAGTGAAATGAGATGTCATGACGGCTGCACCAGAGGATTACAAAATTTGGTCCCACAAGGACCGGTTTGAAGACCGAAACGGCCCCTTGTTTATTCATGAAACCTATGATCCTCCCAAGGGCAAAGGCCTATTAAGGTTTTTTGCTGAACAACGCCATACCAATGGCGGCAATGCCATTCATGGCGGCATGATGATGACCTTTGCCGACAGCGTAATGTTTGCAATCGCCCACAACGAATTCAAAGATCATTTCGGCGTAACCGTGACTATGAACAACGAGTTCTTATATCCCGGTTGGCCTGACCAGTGGATCGAAGGCGGCGGCGAAGTGGTGCGCGCGACCAAATCAGGATTGATTTTTGTTCGCGGACAATTGTTCACAGAAGAAAATACGTTGATGACCTTTTCCGGCGTTTTGAAACGTATTCATAAAAAGCCACCCAAATAGGTATTTTTTTGGATTTTCAGGTCTAAAAAAATGAAACACGGTGGTTTCGGGGGCTTATCAGCGGGATTTTTTGGGTAAACCGCCCTGATTTGGCAAGTCATTGCCAATTTTGACACGTGCGTTCACGTTCCAAAATCCATGTTTTAATAGATTTACGATGTCAAAGAGCGGCAGGCGCAGATGGCTTGCCAACCAGTTTACCATTTGGGGAAAGGTGGTGGGAGTTTTGCGGAACGCCCCGCACGCTTAGGGTCAAACAGTGTCGACGAGTGTGATTTTATTGTGAGTTAAGCGTCAACGTGTGTGCGGTCACGGCCATATAATTGCGATTTTATTGTCAGTCGCCTGCTGTAACTGACAATAAAAAATGACAATCAGGTGGATTGCAGCAATTTCGCCGTGCGCGGTGCAAAATAGCTCAAAATGCCATCACATCCGGCCCGTTTGAAGGCGAGCAAACTTTCCAACACCACTGCGTCTGTGTCGACCCAACCTTGATCG
>JAJFFR010000064.1 GCA_021776555.1 Robiginitomaculum sp. | reverse complement strand
CCGATCTCTCCAACAAACACATTGCGCCAATTTTGATCTTTGTAGGCGTTGGCTGATTGGGCGATTGCCTTGTTCTGGCATGACCAAAATTCAGCCAGATCAGCAAACTGGTCGTGTTCGCCAAACAGATCAGTGATGATTATGCCCTTGTAGTCTTCTAACGGGAACAGGGCTTTGTCGGTGGTGATTTGCCCGCCACCGGACAGCCATGCCTTTAACTGGCTCCCTTGCGGTGCATATTGATCAGAACGAAATATCTTCAACCATGCACTCTGTTGTCGTTTAGTGGCCATGGTCAATGCTCGGATGGTTGGCGTATCAATTTTTTCTTCTGTGTAGAGTTTGCGCAACGCTGGCAGCAAAGTTCCCAAGGCAAGGCGTTGTTTGACCGCTCGCTTGGTAATGCCGAACACTGTGGCGATCTCGCTTACGCTTTGGCCTTTGTCAGCCAGTTTTTTGAACGCCTCATATTGTTCCATTTCGGTTGGGGCACGTCGGGCAATGTTCTCCAGAATACTGGCTTCCATTGCTTCCGCTTCGTCTCCTGCGTCCATCACGCAACACGGGATCGGCTCGATCTTGTTGCCCTCCTGTTGGATCGTTTGCAGACAAAAGAACCTGCGGCGACCGGCGACAATGCCAAATGCTTCCGGGTTGGCTTTGATTTGCTCACGTCGCACCAAAAGAGGTTGGCGCAAGCCGTGTATTCGTACGCTGGGCAAAATGTCGGCAATATCCGGAGGTTGTTTTGCTCCGGTTCGCTGATGGCGCATATTTACTTTTGAGATATGCAGATCACTAAATGCAATGTGTTTTAGTTCAAGTGTCTTGGACATGATGATTTTCCTTGAAAGTAGGGTGAATGAGGTTTGGGCGAAGGTGCAATCATCACCCCCAAAACACATGAATTTGCTGATAAGCTGTTTCGATGGCGAACACATCACCATTCATTTCCATGTCACGGGACATCGCATCATAGTCGATATAGTGTTTGAGAGTTTCCGGGATTGGCGTGGTTTCCTCGGTCAGTTCCTGTGCAAAATCAGCAAGAGAGCAATACTGTCCGGCATAGCGTTCTAATGCATTTTCAGCTTCTTCCATATTTCCGTTAAAGTTAGCCAATAACTTGGCTCCGAATACGGGGCAGTTTTGAATAAAATCAGCCAGCGCGATAACTCGCGCAAAGCTGTCATATTCTTCGATGTTAACGCCTTCAAAGCCGTCATAATCATGGATGGCCCATTCTTCCGCTTCTGGTTGTGGTGAAGATTTCAACATGCTTCGCACAGCTTCCCATATGGCATTTTCATCACCATCCACATCAATCCATGACCCGTGTAGCTGGCCGTTATTGTAGGCGGCAAGACAGGCCACATAAATGCGAGGGTTGGGTTGGTCAGGATGAGAAATTGGGCCCTGTTGGGCTTGGGGTGTCAGTTCGGTGTTTGTCTCGGTCATGGCAGCAGTCTCTTTCTTTTTTCGCACAAACCCTCCCGCAAAGGGCGGGGGTGGGCGGCGAAAGAGGCCCGTCTGCCTTGCGCCCAAGGGCGCGGGGCAAGGGTTTTGGTAGGAGAACTAAAACAAATTATACGAACAAAAAGCCAAATCCCTTGCGCCGTGACCGCGCAAGGCTATCAGGGCCAGCCGCCCACCCCCGCGCTTTGTCGGAAGATGATGATGTTGAGTTGTGTAGCGTTTCCGGGTTGAAAAATATGATTTCTTTTAAGGGGTGGTCTGTATCGGCCCGTATTACCTGCATACAAAAGGAGTTTAATGGTGAGTGTCTGTATGAAGAAAAGTATATTCTGGATCACATTGGTGTTTGTGATTGTGCTGTTCAGTCAAAAAGCTATGGCACACCCACCTGAACTGCATGAAGAAAAGCCGGTAGCTGCCCAAAGCCAAAGTCAAGAGCAAACCAGTGAGGATGATGGTCATGACCATCAAGCTGTTGGCGAAACTGAAGGTCACGATCACGATGAGAGCGCTGAAACAGAAGAACATTCTCACTGGGGCTTGTCTCCCGATAGCACACCAATGGCCAAGTCCATGGCAGCGATTGGCAAGTATCATCTTTTAGTCGTGCACTTCCCCATCGCCCTCATAATGACAGCGGCTCTGGCGCAAGCCTTGTATCTTTCTCGCAGAAAAGAGTCATATCAAGAAACAGTCCGTTTTCTGGTCTGGACGGGGCTGTTTGCCGTGGTTGCTGCGGGCTTGTTGGGATGGGCCCACTCTGGTCCACCACAACATTCTGAAGCACCGGTCATGTTCAGCCACCGGTGGATTGGGTCCGCTTTGTTCCTTGGCGCGGTTTTAACAACCTTTTTTATGGAAAAATCTCGTTCACAAGGCTCTTCCATATGGTCTCTCTTATTTAATTTTTCTCTATTTTCCTTGGCATTAATTGTTGCGATCAATGGCTTTTTGGGTGGGGCACTGGCTCACGGCGGTATCAAACATTTGATGCCGGGGATGATGTGATGGATGCCAAGGTTCACAACTATTCCCAATCCTTTTACTTTTTAACAGGAGCATAAACATGAAGTACAACAAACTTATTCTGGGTGCATTTATTTTGGGTACGGTTCTTCCTGCTGCGGCATGGGCCGGACCGGGGCATAAGGCCGAACATTCGCATGAGATGATGCAGGAGAAGAACCAGTCAGATGTGGCTAAAACGCTTCGAGCGTATGCGCTGGCCTTACAGATTAGTGATTTGCCCGGCGTTGAAAGCCACGTGGCCAAAGAGGGGACCGAATTTACTATTTTCGAAGGCAAAGGAGCCAATATCGGTTGGGCTGACTATCGAGACAATCATCTGGCACCGGAATTAAATAATCCCGACTTCAAGATCACCCAATATGAATTTGCCAAAATTACCGATACTGTTTCCGGGGATTGGGCATCCGCAACCTTTGCCATTAACATGTCATACACATATAAGGGTGAAGCCAAAAACTCCAACAGCCGGGGAACAGCGGTCCTGAAACAAGAGAACGGAAAATGGGTAATTACGCATTTGCATACGTCTTGAGAAATTGGTTTGAACCTTTTTATTACGCAAAGCAGATAAGATGAATATCAATTCAAATCATCTGGACCAAAATCTGAAGTGCCTGAATGCCGGGATTAATTCTAGTCGGCTTGTGGGTCTGGAAGCTCGTGTGTGGCAGAAACTGGAAGCTGACCATCGTCACGAATTTCTGGTGCGGTCCGGCTTGCTGTGGCGCGGCGCAACGTTGTCTCTGGTTCTGATCATTGGCGGTATCGTTGGGGCGACCACTGTCCCTGCGAAGGCAAGTGCATCTTTGGAGCCTTTTTCCAGTGCCCCGGCCTATAGTGTTATGAGACTTGTCGAAAATTGAACAAGAATTGGTCTGATATGCGAAATACAGTTTTTATTCTATTTCTAAGTTTGCTTGTCGGACTCTGCGGAGTTTGGATGGGTAAAATGTGGTATAATTCAAGCACCACAGTTCAACCAGACTTGCATGCCGAAATTCACCAAAAGCTATCTCTGACAGATAAACAAAAACAACAGATTCACCTTCTTGAGCAGGAATTTTCACAACAAAAAAACGCGCTGGAAGCAAAACTGAAAGCCGCCAACGGTTCATTGTCCAGTGCGATCGCAAAAGATCATGAGCTCTCTGCGGATGTCAGCATGGCTGGCAAAGAGTATTTACAAATCCTAGGCGAACTTCAAACGGCCACTTTGAACCACATATTCAAGATGCGGACCGTGTTGGATGAGCAGCAAGTCAAGACGTTTGACCAAATTGTAGTTCGCTCGCTTCATGCCGCTGCGAAATAAAGTTGCCCTGGAAACCGAAGAAGACCGTAAGCTGATCGCTCGATCACTGAATGGAGAAGATCGGGCTTTTACCATTCTGATGCGCCGGTTCAAGCTACCATTGTTTCGCTTTGCTGTTCGCCATGTCGGAAATGAAGATGATGCAGATGACATGGTTCAAGAAGCATTTGTTGCGGCTCATCGTAATCTGGCCCGGTATAACCCAAAATATGAAGTCTCGACGTGGCTTTATCAAATTACGTTGAACAAATGCCGGGATTTGGGGCGCAAACGTAAAACTTGGAGCTTTCTGCAACCTATGACCCCGATGATTGAAGAGCAGGTATCGTCTGGGTCTGTCTCTGATGATCCTGAAACGGCGCTTTTAGGCCATAAGGATTTAGAGGAGCTAAGTGGGTATCT
>JAJFFR010000063.1 GCA_021776555.1 Robiginitomaculum sp. | reverse complement strand
ATGATTATTCGCTGGCTTTTGTGGCGCACCAACGGGTTGCGGCCAAGTTGATATTTCATCTGATTTGCTCAAATCAATCACAAAATTTGAGATAAAGTCTGGAACTATCAAGTGATCCGGCAACATTTTTTTGGTATCCCGCCAATACCAGAGATTTTTCTGTTGGTCAGGTTCGGGCGACATCCAGCCGGTTACACCAGCCGGGTGTAAAAAACCCTCAGCAATGATTACTCCTGTCGGGATCGGGGTTGGGACTTGGCCCATAGGTGCAAATCCACGGTCCACAAACAAAACTGGCGTACCATCGACCGCCAACAAGGTCAGATAGCGATAGCCGACAACGCCATCATAAATGGTGTACAGTCGGCGCATCGGCACATCAGCCATGAATGTGCCGCGCACCTGTACCTGCTGCCATGCCAGATCATCTGGCAACTGGCCTTTTGGGTTCTGTAATTCAGTGAAGGGTCGGGCTGCTTGTGCGCTGCCCGCATCCATTTTAGCAATTAGATCGTTTTTCCAGTGCAGTCGCTGCACCTGCCAAAACCCAAGCCAGATCAAAATGAGTAAAGCCGGGACCAGGGCCAAGCTCATCCCGCGTGCAGGGCGAAAATACAGCATCGGATCAACTTTCGTCAGAACGATCCAGCACTGCTTCGCCAGCTTCATGTTTGAGCATCAAACCATACCAAAGCCCGCGAAACGGTCGCAAAAATGCCAAGACCAACAGGGTTGAAAATGGCAACCACAGCATGGCATGCACCCAAATTGGCGGACGGAATATCAGCTCAACCATCAAGGCTGGCAACACAACCAGAATACCAACAATTGAGATAACTAAAACGGCGGGTCCATCGCCCGTATCATTTTTGCTGAAATCAATTCCGCAAAACATACAGTTCGGTGCGAATTTCAAATAGCCAGCAAACAAAGCACCCTCGCCGCATTGCGGACAACGGCCCATCAAGCCCCGGCCAACTGGAGAACCTTCACTCACCCGTTGTAAACTACGTAAACAAAGGTGAACAGGAACAGCCAGACCACATCAACGAAATGCCAATACCAAGCGGCAGCTTCCAACCCGAAATGCTTTTCCGGTGTAAAGCCACCGGCCATTAGGCGGAACAAGCAAACGGCCAAACAGATGGTGCCAATGATCACATGGGCACCATGAAAGCCGGTCGCCATGAAGAAAGTCGAGCTGTAGAGCAATCCGGAGAAACCAAACCCGGCCGAGCTATATTCAACGGCCTGAAAGGTGGTGAACAGTGCGCCGAGTAATACGGTCAGCAACAGGCCAACCTTGGCACTATTGCGATCTCCATGTTGCAAGGAATGGTGCGCCCAAGTCACAGTTGTACCGGACAGTAACAAAATCAGAGTGTTCACCAACGGCAAATGCCATGGATCAAACGTTTCAATTCCGGCAGGTGGAAACGTACCAGCATTGCGAATTTCGGAGAACATTGCCCCTTCGAAGAACATCCAGAACCAAGCTACGAAAAACATGACCTCGGACATGATGAACAGGATCATCCCATAGCGCATAGCCAGTTGCACCACCGGTGTATGATCTCCAGCTTTGCCTTCGCGCAACACTTCGGCCCACCAGCCATACATGGTGACCAAAATGCCAAGCAACCCAATCATCATGAGCCAAGGGGAACCTTGGGGAATGCCAAACATTCCCTTCATATAGGCGACGCCGCCAAAGGTCAGTATGAAGGCAGAAACTGCGCCAACAATTGGCCACGGGCTTGGATTGACCAAATGATAGTCGTGTTGAACGGCGTGATCAGACATGGATTCCCCCCTAGGGATTCGAAGAAACAAATCAGTACAAAAGCTATAGCCGCCTTGTCCGCTTGCTGCAACACGCCTGACGGCAAGTTTGTGCAACAAATCGCTGCAAAACAAGGCCAGCGTGGAATAAACTAGCGCAAGTCAGCTTCGCTTTTTGTATCGGCGTTGGATGCTGTCTTGGCATTCTTTTTCTCAAAAAAAGTGTAACTCAAGGTCATGGATTTAATCTCGTCCAAATGCCGGTCATCGGCAATGGACGGGTCCACATAATAAAGCACCGGCATGGTGACGGTTTGACCCGGCTGTAAAGTTTGTTCGGTGAAACAAAAACAATCCAGCTTGACGAAATAAGCTGCTGCTTTGGCCGGAGCAACGTTAAACGTGGCCGTGCCAGTAATTGGATGGTCAGACAAATTAGTGGTTTCGAAACTAGCCAGCACACTGGTACCGATGGGCGCACTTTGGCTAAGCTGACTTGGTTTGAACTTCCAGTTTAGTTTGCCCGATATGGATGCATCAAAGCGGATTTTCATTTTCCGGTTTAGAACTTCGTCGGCCTCTACACTAGCCACTTGTGGCGTGCCGCCAAACCCGGTGGCTTGGCAAAACAGTTTGTAAAGCGGCACCGAGGCATAGGCCAATCCGACCATGAACAGTACCAACACCCCCAAACTGATCACGGTTCGGCTGTTATGGGTTTCCGATGTCGGTTTATCCGGTTGGCTCAAGACCCAACTCCTGCATTTTGCGAAACACAGTCACTACAAAAACTAAAACGACAAACACAAGTAATCCAAGCCCAATTGCTTTGGATCGCCGGTCGCGGGCTTTTATTTGTTCCTGTGTTAATTCGTATTCTTCGCTCATCAGATCAATCCTTGCAAAAAAGCAATCGGCAACGGGCTGTGAGAGCCGGTTCCATGCTCGACCAAAAGAGCACCGAACAGAATAAATAGGTACATAATCGAAAATGCAAACAAATCGCGCGCTGCCTTGTCGCCTTTTTTCACCTGGTACAATTCGGCCTGTCCCGGTCCTGGATCATCCCCGGCTCGCGACAAAACTACGCGAACGGCTAAAAAGAGGAACAATCCACCGCTGAGTACGGAAACTGCAGCATATAACGCGCCGCCCAGTCCAGTAAATACCGGCACAATGCCTAAGACGGTGACCAATATCGCGTAGACCAAAATCTGCAACCGGGTACTGGCTGCACCTTTTACGACCGGCATCATCGGAATACCAGCTGCTGCGTAATCACTGCGCTTATAAAGGGCCAGCGCCCAGAAATGCGGTGGGGTCCACAGAAAAATAATGGAAAATAATAATACCGCGTTGGCATCAAAACTGCCAGTTGCCGCAGCCCAGCCAATCATCGGTGGAAACGCACCTGCCGCACCACCAATCACGATATTTTGCGGGGTACGTCGTTTTAACCCCATAGAGTAAATCACTACATAAAAGAAAATGGTGAAAGCTAAAAACAGTGCGGCAAAATAATTGGCCGCTGCGCCCAACAGCAAAATCGACACAAACGACAAAAACAGTCCGAAGGCCAAAGCATCATTTCGCCCAATTCGTCCAGCCGGTATCGGCCTTCGACACGTGCGCTGCATTTTGGCGTCAATATCGGCGTCAAACCACATATTGAGCGCACCGGCAGCACCGCCGCCCAAGGCAATGGCAAAGATCGAAATCAGGGCCAATACTGGATGCATCGCCCCCGGAGCAGCAACCAAACCAACCAATGCCGTAAACACCACAAGCGACATCACGCGCGGCTTTAGCAATGCCACATAATCGGAAGGCAAGGCTATGCCCGGCTGCACGGCCTGGTTGGTGGTCAAGTCGGTCATTTGTTTGGCCCAAAGGCGCGTTGGTCGAAACCAACGACCTTGATTATTTGAACTTCGGCAATTTCTCAAAGGTGTGATGCGGCGGCGGAGAAGACACGGTCCACTCCAACGTAGTTGCACCTTCGCCCCATGGATTTGCTTCGGCTGGACGACGACGCACGAATGCCTCGATCAGCACAATGGCGAACATTGCAGCCCCGGCCATCGAAACGAAATTGCCCATGGATGAAACATAATTCCAGAACGCAAAGGCATCTGGATAATCCGCATAACGCCGTGGCATGCCTTGCATCCCTAGGAAATGTTGCGGGAAGAACACCAAGTTCACCCCAACAAAAGTCAGCCAGAAATGTAGGCGACCCAAAAGCTCGTTGTATTTGATACCGGTCATTTTTTCGAACCAGTAATACACGCCGCAGAATATCCCGGTCACTGCACCCAGCGACAAGGTATAATGGAAATGCGCCACGACATAATAGGTATCATGAAACGCCACATCGACCCCAGCATTGGCCAGAACCACACCGGTAACGCCGCCAATGGTAAACAGGAAAATTAAGCCCATGGCCCACAACATTGGGGTATCAAAGGTGATTGATCCGCCCCACATGGTGGCAATCCACGAGAAAATCTTAATGCCGGTTGGCACCGCAATCACCATGGTCGCCGCTACAAAATAGGCTTTTAAGTCAACTGGCATGCCCACGGTGTACATATGGTGCGCCCAGACCACAAAGCCGACCACGCCAATTGCCACCATGGCATAGGCCATGCCGAGATAACCAAAAATTGGCTTCTTGGCGAAGGTGGAAATCACATGGCTGATAATGCCAAAGGCTGGCAAGATCATAATGTATACTTCCGGGTGTCCGAAGAACCAGAACAAATGTTGGAACATAATCGGGTCGCCGCCACCGGCGGGATCAAAGAAGGTTGTTCCGAAATTACGATCGGTCAGCAACATGGTAATGGCACCAGCCAGAACTGGCAGAGAAAGCAGCAACAAAAACGCAGTGACCAGCATCGACCATGCAAACAACGGCATTTTGTGCAGGGTCATACCCGGCGCACGCATGTTAAAGATGGTGGTAATAAAATTGATCGCGCCCAAAATGGAACTAATCCCGGCCAGATGTAGCGAGAAAATCGCTAGATCCATACTTGGCCCCGGATGCCCGGCCGTTGAAGACAATGGCGGATAGGCTGTCCAGCCGCCCCCGAAGCCATTGGCTCCAGCAGCGCCAGGTACAAACATGGAAAGCACCAGCAAAATTAGCGCCATCGCCCATAGCCAAAACGAAATGTTGTTCATTCGTGGAAACGCCATGTCTGGCGCGCCGATCATCAGCGGCACGAACCAGTTGCCAAACCCACCGATCAGAACCGGCATCACGAAAAAGAACACCATGATCAGGCCATGTGCCGTCACAAATACGTTAAAGGCTTGCGGGGATGAAAAGAATTGCATGCCCGGTTCCATCAGCTCCAGCCGCATGGCCCAGGACAAAATCGCCCCGATTAACCCGGCAGTAAACCCGCCCAGCAAATACAGTGTGCCAATATCCTTGTGATTAGTCGAATACAGCCAGCGGGCTGCAAAGCCCAACTTGTGGTCGTGATCTTCTACGTCAGTTGCAACAGCCATCTTGATCTCTCTTAACTAGTGGGAAGCCGCGAACTGGACATTGTCCAGCGCGTGCGCGCTTGCATATTCTTCTTGGGTGCGTTTCAGCCACGCATCAAAATCTGCGGGCGGTAACACATGCACCTCAATCGGCATGAACGCGTGTAACGCGCCGCACAGCTCAGAACACTGACCATAATAAATGCCCGGTTCGTCCACTTTGAACCAAACTTGGTTCAATTTGCCCGGCACCGCATCTACTTTCACGCCAAAAGCTGGTACCGCAAAGGCATGCAAGACATCTGCGGCCTGCACATCAACCCGGACAACTTTCCCGGCAGGAACCACCATTGGATTATCCACGCCCAACAAGCGTGGCTTGCCAGCCGCTTTGGCTTCTTCGTCGGTCAACATGATCGAGGAATAGGTCAAGGTCTTGTCGGGATCGCCACTAGGATCCGTATACTCATAATCCCAATACCATTGGTACCCGGTCGCTTTGACGGTGAAATCCGGTTCGGGAATGATATCTTCTTGATAGAGTAGCGGGAAGGATTTGAACGAGATCAATACCAAGATCAATACTGGGATTAGCGTCCAAGCTATTTCCAGACCGGTATGGTGCGAAAACTGCTGTGGCTTGGGATTGGCTTTGGCATTAAACTTGAAAATAATAACGACAAACAGAACCAGCACCAAAAGCACGATTGCTGTGATAATCGGCATCAACCAGTAATTATGAAAAATTTGGATTTGCTCGGCGACTTCCGTGGCCGGTGGTTGAAAGCCAATTGCCTTGTCTTGTGGCAAATGTTGTTCCAATTGTGCCCAAGCTGGTGAAGCCAGCAAGCTGGTTAGCAATCCAGCACCCAAGAGAGATGAACCTCGCATCTTTTCCCCTAACGTTTATGACCCGTTCGACTTGCGCCGACTTATCCGAAAGGCACACAAATTCATCAATAGAATCTTGCCGCCCCATTTCTGGACAGTTTGTCGCAGAAACCAATGCACAAAAGCAAGACCCTTTTGCAACTGTACGAATGTTAATTTGCGGAATTTCCGTATTTTGGCTAAGGTTTGGGTGTCTCGTCGGAGACTGTAACGGATTCTCCGGCGAACTGCATGTTCCTATACCCAAGGAGAAGTACGATGAATATCAAAAAAACACTATTGATTGCCGGCGCACTGGCTGTTGCTGGACCGAGCTTTGCTAGTACTGTGGTCATTGGCGAAGGTTTGGGTGAAGCCTGTTTTAATCAGGCCAAATACGGCCATAGTGATCGCGACGCCTTGAACATTTGTGACAAGGCCATTGAAAATGGTTTCCTCAGCAAAAAAGATGCTGCTGCTACGTACGTCAATCGCGGTATTGTTCGTTCAAGTCGAGGTGACTTAGAAGGCGCGGTTACAGATTATAATAATGCTTTACGCATCAACCCGACCCTTGGCGAAGCCTTTGCCAATCGCGGCACGGTCTATATTCGCAAAGAGCAATATACCACTGCGCTGAATGAGTTGGATCGCGCTTTGTCGCTAGATCTGGAACAACCAGCCATGGTTTATTTCAATCGGGCGATTGTCTATGAAAATATAGGCGACAAAACCAAAGCCTATCAAGACTTCAAACGGGCTTCGGAATTACGGCCAACTTGGGATTCTCCTCAGATTGAACTGACCCGCTTTACGGTCATTTCAGACTAGGCATTTCCCCCTCGTTTTTTGTAGCGAAACCCATACATCGGCATTTTGGGCAATTACCCGAATGCCGATGTTCTGGTGCTGTACCCCCTCTTACCGACATTTTGATAAAAAGCCTGTTTCCACTGTTGGGTTAGTGGGTTAGACCCAGCCACATGACAGATATTCAAAACCCGTTTACCGATACTGACCTGACCCTCGAAGTCGCCCAAGGCAAAGTCGAGAGCGCCCTGCATGGCGCCGATGATGGCGAGCTGTATGTGGAGCAAAGTGTTTCCGAGAGTTTTGGCTTTGATGATGGTCGCCTCAAAAATGCTTCCTATGACGCCAGTCGCGGATTTGGATTGCGCCGGGTGATTGGCGAGGCCACCGGCTTTGCCCACGCCACCGAGATGAGTCCAGCCGCTTTGGAGCGCGCCGCATTGGCGGTAAAAGGAGCTGATCGCGGCGAAAGCGGAACGTGGAGCGCGGACCCGCTGCGTACCAATCAGCGTTATTATGGCGATTTTGACCCAACCTTGAACCCGGCTTTTGCTGCCAAATCAGACCTGTTGCAGGAAATTGACCGCTATTTGCGCGGCGCTGACCCACGGGTCATTCAGGTTTCTGCCACATTGGCTGCCGAACAATCCAACGTTACCATTTTTCGCCCCGGCATGGACCCGATATTTGATTCGCGCCCGCTGGTGCGGATCGGTATATCTGTCACAGTAGAGCAGAATGGCCGCCGCGAAACCGGCTATACCGGGGCCGGAGGCCGCACTTCGTATCAGCAATGGATTGCGCCAGCCAATTGGAAAACCATGGCTGATGAAGCCCTGCGACAAGCCATCGTAAATCTGGATGCCATCGACATTTCCGGTGGTGAAATGGATGTCGTGCTCGGCCCCGGTTGGCCCGGTATCCTGTTTCACGAAGCCGTTGGTCATGGGTTGGAAGGCGATTTCAACCGCAAGGGCGAAAGCGTGTTTTCTGGCCGTGTTGGCGAACGGGTCGCCGCACCGGGCGTGACTTTGGTCGATGACGGCACCTTGCACGAGCGCCGGGGATCGTTAAGCATTGATGATGAAGGCACCCCTACCTCCCGAACCGTATTGATCGAAGATGGCATATTGAAGGGCTATATGCAGGACCGGCAAAACGCCCGCCTGATGGGCGTACCCACCACCGGTAATGGTCGCCGCGAAAGCTTTGCTTGCCCGCCTATGCCTCGCATGACCAATACCATCATGGAAAACGGCAAAGATGATCCGGCCGAAATTCTAGCCAGCCTCAAAGACGGTCTGTACGCCGTTAATTTTGGCGGCGGTCAAGTCGACATCACTTCGGGCAAATTCGTATTTCAATGCACCGAGGCCTATCTGGTCAAAAATGGCAAGGTTGGCGCGCCAGTCAAA
>JAJFFR010000062.1 GCA_021776555.1 Robiginitomaculum sp. | reverse complement strand
GAAGTTTGGGCGGTTTGCGTATCCGGTATCGCCCCACCTCGCGCCATGGTAGTGGCGGCTTCACCGGCGATGGCAATCAAAGCAGGTTCGGCAATTGTAGTGCCAAAGCCGAGGCAAAAAGAAAAAACCATCAGCCAAAACAAACTGCCCTTTCGCGAAAAGGCATAAGCCAATGCTTCGCCAATGGGAAATAAGGCCATTTCCAACCCCTGAATGAAAATCGCCAAGCCGATCATCACCAAAAACAACCCGATCGTGATATCGAGCAAATTTGGAATTTCCTGTTTTAGAACCACCAACTGAAAAAACGCGATAATCACCACGATGGGCGTAATATCTTTGGCGGTCCCGCCAATTAGTCGTAAGAACGGAAATACCCCAGCCAACATGTCGCTATTTTCTTTCGATGACCGTTGTCAATTTTTCCAAATCTGACAAGAATCTCACCATGCAAATGGTAATGCCTCATGGTGGATGGTGTTGCAAGACTTAATCTGTCAAGTCCGAGTATTTGAGATCAATCGAACCACAAAAACCCAAAACGCCGGCCTCCTTGGGAGAGACCGGCGCTAGATAAGGGTTGTTACCAACCTTGGGTGAAACCGGCGTTCATGCGAGGGACGAAATGACGAACCCCGATCTCGAGATCAACAATATGATTCTTCGGCTGAATGGATCATGAACAACTTTGTTCAGGTTTGTTCAGGAGGTAACGGCGCGTTGTAACAGGTGATCTGGCGTTTCGCGAGGGCGCAGTTCAAGCACCTTTACATCCAGCTCCAACTGGAATGGTTTTTCGTCCTCACCGCTTTCAAATGCGGTGCATTCAACCACGCCAGCAATTCGCTTAGCGGCGTTCTCGGCAGCTGGCTTGCCCGCAGCTGGCATTGAAATAGCAAAAACGCCGGGTTCAATACGAGCTGCCATGTCTTCGGCCCGCACCAGATGGCGCAACATGCCGCCGAATTGACGTCGCGCCGCCTCTACGTGAGCCTCGGCAATGCCGGGCGGTGGCGTGGCGCGGATCACAGTTAAGGAAAGCGAGCGATCGATTTCCTTGGCCTGATGGATGGTTCTGGACAAATGTTTGGCAAAAAACTGTCCGGTGAATAACCCAGATTCGCCGTCAATCACCGCTGGGTTGCGTACCGCCTCAAAGGCGCCCTTTACTTGCTCCCGACGACGACGTTCATACGCCAAGTTGAGGATACGCTGGCAAGCGATGTCCGGGCCATTGTCCGGATTGACCAGATCCGATGCCCCTCGGGCAAATGCTTCATCAACCGACGTAAAGTTGGCTGGATCAACCAGCATGACCGCTGGCACATGGAACAAACGAGTATTGCGGCGCATAGCCGATGAAATGGTAAACGCCGGTTCCAGCTCTTTTAAGACATTTAACAAAATAACGTCGAAGGTTTTGTCGTGTAAATAATCAAATGCGGTAAATGAGGTCAACGCGGCCGTGACTTCCGCTCCGGCGGCTTCCAATGCGTTCTTCAACGCAATGAATTGCGGGGCAGCGCCGCCAGTGAACAAGATGGAGATTGGCAGATCATCCATTGGACCAACTGGCGCAACATCCATTTTACGACCCAAATCTTTCATGGTGTTGGAGCGTAAACCCACCTCCTCTTCCATGATCGACAGTCGCAAGGCGGATTGCACCCGCGCCACCAATTGCGCGGCGTGTACCGGTGGATACATGACGCTGGAAAATACCGGATCGGCCGGTTGTGAGATATTTTCAGACACCACGATGATCGGTAAGGGTCGATTGGCGCAGGTGGCTTTTAGCTGCCGGGCGAAATGTTCGAGCTGTTCCGCAGAGCGCCCATCGCCATCCATTAGCACCGCATCGACCTTCAAATCAGCCGCAGCAACCAAGGCGGCAGCGTCTGATTCTGTCAAAATAGTTGGTAATCCCTGATCCTGTAGTCGGTCAGCCGCCTGAAATACGGCACCATGTTGTTTGGCTACCACCAGAATTTGCGCCGTAAACACCATATTTTGTACCAAACCCGCCCTTGTTTGGCCTCATCCCCTTGTTTGAGACCTAGATTCGAAACAGAACTAGACCTGTTCGGATAAATGGAAGGTTATCAAAATGCAGAAAACCACAACCATGCCGAAAGCCAGCCCAGCGGCCAGACCCTTGGATGGCGTTCGGGTGGTCGAATTCGCCGGAATTGGCCCGGTTCCTTTTTGCGGCATGTTATTGGCCGACATGGGTGCAGACGTGGTTCGCATTGATCGACCCGGCACCGGGGGCGACCCCAAATCCGACCTACAAGGACGCGGCAAGCGATCGATTGCACTGGATCTGAAATCCGAACAAGGAGTTGAAACTGCCCTCGCTTTGATGGCTAGGTCCGAATTGTTGATGGAGGGGTTTCGCCCCGGCGTGATGGAACGTTTGGGATTGGGGCCAGACATCGCATTGGCGGCCAATCCGGCTTTGGTCTATGGGCGCATGACCGGTTGGGGACAAGATGGCCCGATGGCCCATCAGGCCGGGCATGACATCAATTACATCGCAATTACCGGTGCGCTGGGTGCGATGGGTCCAGCCGACCAACCACCACCACCGCCCTTGAACCTGTTGGGGGATTATGGCGGCGGATCGCTCTATCTGGCCTTAGGGTTACTAGCTGGCCTGACCCACGCGCGGACCAGCGGTCAAGGCCAAGTGATTGATGCGGCGATTGTCGATGGCACCATCAGCTTGATGACCCCGATCCATTGGCTGAAACAAAGCGGCATGTGGCAAAATGAGCGCCAAACCAATTTGCTGGACGGCGCGGCACATTTCTACGCAACCTACACCTGTGCGGATGGAAAATATATTTCTGTTGGGGCAATAGAACCACAATTTTACAATCTATTATGTGATAAACTTAATCTATCAAAAGAAATTCGTGACGCGCAATATGACCGGGGCAAGTGGCCGGTTTTCAAGGCGAAAATTGCCGGGATTTTTGCGGCGCACCCCCAAACGCACTGGACCCAGTTATTCGCCGGGACTGATGCTTGTGTGGCGCCGGTCGAGGACATGTTCTCGGCGACTGAACACCCGCATATCAAGGCCCGCAACAGCTTCGTAGAACCGGACGGTATATTGCAACCCGCCCCAGCTCCGCGTTTTTCCGAAACACCCGGTCATATTGGTGGCCCGCCGCCACAAATTGACGGGGATCGGCAGGCAATCCTAGCCGATTGGAAAATTTGATCAGTCGTCCAGTGTCGGCGTAAGCGCTGGCAAAATCTCGGCGATCTGTCTGGCCCAGTGGGCTGCGCCCTGCAAACGCTGCGGCGGTTCAGGCCATTTACCTCGGATGACCAGCTTGTGATCCGGGCGCATTTTGAACCCATTCGGATGATCTGAAACCAGATCAAACAGCGCACGAGGTTCGGCAAAGGTGGAATTGCGGAACGTGATGATCACGCCTTTTGGTCCGGCGTCGATTTTCTCAATTCCGGCCCGCAGGCAATCGGCTTTGATCCGCATGACCAACAGCAAATGCTGTACTTCTTCCGGCAAAGGACCAAACCGGTCGATCAATTCGGCAGCGAACTCCTCGCGGTCCATTTCCTCGTCCAGATTGGCTAATCGACGGTACAAAGACAGCCGCACATCCAGATCGGACACGTAATTTTCGGGAATCAGCACTGAAACCCCGGTACTGATTTGCGGAGAGTAATGGTCTTCTTGGCCAATGCCCTCGGATTTTAGCTCAGCCACCGCGTCTTCGAGCATGGATTGGTACAGCTCGACCCCAACGTCGCGAATTTGGCCGGATTGTTCATCACCCAGCAAATTGCCGCCGCCGCGAATATCCAGATCGTGGCTAGCCAGCGTAAACCCGGCACCGAGACTATCCAGTGATGAAAGCACCCGTAGGCGCTGTTCTGCCTGTTTGGTGATGCGCTGCCGGTTTGGGGTGGTCAGATACGCATAGGCCCGAACCTTGGAGCGCCCGACCCGCCCCCGCAACTGATACAATTGGGCCAGTCCAAACCGATCAGCCCGGTACACCACCAGCGTATTGGCCGTCGGGATATCAAGACCTGATTCAATGATCGTAGTTGAAACCAACACATCATATTTGCCTTCATAAAAGGCGGTCATGATGTCTTCCAGCTCACGCGGCGGCATTTGCCCATGGGCGATTACAAAGCGGATTTCTGGCACGTCTTCGCGCAAGTATTCCTCGATCCCATCCAGATCAGCAATCCGTGGCACCACCACAAAGCTCTGCCCGCCCCGAAACCGTTCGCGCAACAAGGCTTCTTTGATGGTCACCGGATCAAACGGCGAGACATAGGTGCGGATAGCTAGGCGGTCGACCGGCGGTGTGGCGATCAAGGACAATTCGCGAATGCCGCTTAGGGCCATTTGTAAAGTGCGCGGGATCGGCGTGGCGGTCAGGGTCAATACATGCACATTGGCCCGAAATGATTTCAGTTTCTCTTTGTGTTTGACCCCAAAGCGTTGCTCTTCATCGATGATCATCAGGCCTAGATCGCGAAACTTGATATTATCCGCCAGTAAAGCATGGGTACCGACCACAATATCGACCTGCCCATCACGCATACCCTGTTTGGTGATCGCCGCCTGTTTGGCCGGAACCAGCCGCGACAATTGCCGAACCTTGACTGGCCAGCCCCGGAACCGTTCGCAAAACGTGGTAAAGTGTTGGCGCGCCAACAACGTAGTCGGCGCGATGATCGCCACCTGGCGACCGCTTAATGCCGCCACGAATGCGGCCCGTAACGCCACTTCGGTTTTGCCAAATCCAACATCGCCGCAAATCAGACGATCCATCGGCCGTCCTTTGCCCATGTCTTCGAGCACATCCTCGATGGCGCCCAGCTGATCATCGGTTTCCGTATAAGGAAAACGAGCGCAAAACTCTTCCCATGCCCCTTCGGGCGGTGTTAGTTTTTCGGCGGTTTTTAGCTCTCGCGCTGCCGCAATACGGATCAACTCACCGGCCATTTCCAACAGGCGCTTCTTGGCCTTGGCCTTGCGCGATTGCCAGCCCGCGCCGCCCAAGCGGTCCAACTTGTGCTCGGCACTATCCGAGCCATAGCGCGACAATAACTCGATGTTTTCCACCGGCAGGAATAACCGGTCGCCCCCGGCATATTCCAGTTCCAAACAATCATGCGGCGCGTCATGCACATCCAGTGTTCGCAAGCCCACATAGCGACCAATGCCGTGATCGGCATGGACCACTAAATCATCAAGATGCAAGGAACCGGCTTCGGAAATGAAATTTTTGGCTCGGCGCTTTCGTCTGCCCCGGCCCAGACGATCCCCAAAAATATCCTGTTCGCACAAAAAGACCTGAGTATCGGTTTCAAACCCGGCTTCCAGCGGTAATAATACCATTTGCAGGACTGGTTTCGGTGCGGCTGTCGCCTCGGCCCAACTTTCGGGCAAGCCAATAGCTTGCACCCCATGATCCCGGAGCATCTGGGCCAAACGTTCTTTCGAACCCACACCCAGACAGGCGATCAATACCTGCTTGCCCGATTGACGGCTCGCATCGACGTGTTGGCCGACCACATCAAATACATTGGTGTTTCGATCCTGTCGTTCCAGCGAGAAATTGCGCCCCTCGCGGCCACCCAGATCAGTAACGCCCTCACCCGGCGGAAAGATAAACGGTGCAAACTGGCGCACCATCATCGTGTTTGTCCGCGTCGATAGTTCTTCCTCGTCCAGATATAATTGCACCGGGGCCAAGGCTCGGTAATGCGGGGCCGACAAATCTCCGCGCCCGGTCGGGGTTTGCTTGCGGGCCTCATAATAGTCGCGGATCAAGGTTTGGCGTTCAGAAAATGCCTGTTCAGCCAGATGGTCATAGACCAGCAAAGCTTGCGGTCCCAACACATCGAGCAAGGTATCAGTTTGTTCATAAAACAACGGCAACCAGTGCTCAACACCTTGCGGCCGCGCACCGGCACTGACCGCATCATAAATCGGGTCACCATCGTGTACCGCCCCAAAGTTAGCCACAAACTCGCGGCGAAACCGCGATATTTGGGTCGGACCCAGCAACACTTCGCTGACCGGGGTTAAATTGACCGTTTTTAAGTCCGCAGTGGAACGTTGCGTCAAAGGGTCAAAGCTACGAATACCGTCCAGCACATCCCCAAAAAAATCCAGCCGCACTGGCTGCTCGGAAGCTGGTGCAAAAATATCAACCACCCCGCCGCGCACCGCAAAATCACCGGGTTCGACGGCATTAGCAGCTCTGGCATACCCATTGGTTTGTAAATAGAGCAGCAAATCATCTTGCGAGACGGTGTCGCCTATTTTTGCGAAAAACCCAGCCTTGTCCAAAGTTTCAACTGGCGGGATGCGTTGCAACAGGCTGTTGGCCGTGGTGACCACCAAAACCGGGATTTCCTGCCCCTGAAGATTGGCCAGTTCGGCCAAGGCGGCAGCGCGCGTTGCGGCAATCTCAGCTGATGGCGATACCCGGTCATACGGCAAACAATCCCAACCGGGTAATTGGATCAGTTTCAAATCTGGATCAAAAAACTGGATGCATTGGGCAAACCGTGCGGCGCGGACCTCATCGGTTGCGATAAACGCGCACAGACCGCCGCGCACACGCACCGCATCGGCGCAGGCCAAGGCGTCCAACCCTTCGGTGGCACCGCCAACCTTCAATGCCCCCTCAAAACGGGCCAGCATTTCAACCGGTTTTACGCTCATTCTGGCTTTATTGTCCTGTTTGTAATTTGGCCGACAGACGGGCAAAGTCTTGTAACTCTGCCATCATCTCATGGTCATGTTCGGGTGGCACTGGCACCCGCCCAATGATCCAATCATAGACCTCAAGGTCTTGCTCTTCCAACAAGGCTTCGATTTGGCTCATTTGGACATCGGTCATTTGATCCAACATGCGATCAATCAGATTGCCAAAAATCAAATCCAGCTCGCGCGTCCCACGCCGCCACGCCCTGATCCGCAATTTTTTCCTTCGCACGTCCATGGGCCTTGCTATAGGCCCGCCAAACGATTTGGAAAAGACCAAATGCATCCCAAACATGCAGGTTACTGACAAACCGAGGCGATCCCCTCATCCCAGCCTTCTCCCAAAGGGAGAAGGGGCGCAGTTCATAAATACGTTCAGGACTCCCTCTCCCATTCGGGAGAGGGTTGGGGTGAGGGATACCGATTTAGGCAAATTGAGGTGCGGCCTGGAGGGACGGAAGCTCCCCCACGGGTCGACAAACTGCCTCCCGGTCGTCCGACTGGCTCAGGCCACAGTTTTTATCTGCTCTTTCGCTCACGATTTCAACCATTTTGCGTTGCTTTACATCATACCCGGCCCCCGGCCGCAGAGCCGGGGTCCATTTTTGCCAACCGATCCCCATGGTCCTGTTTTCTGGACCCCGGACCAAGTCCGGGGACCGGTTGAGGTTGGTCGTACAGTTTGCCGGTGCTTCGAGGCCACTGCGTGGCACCTCTTCCATGCGGTTGCTTTTTGAGACGAACCAAATGTAACACGACCCACCGGGCAACGAGACGAGCTTTATCTGACCGCCTTCCACCGCACCACGTCAGTCATCTACTTTTACTTGAATTGAATTGCGAAAACCGCGAGGTGTTGTTCCGGTTTCCTTCTTGAACGCTTTATAAAACGAGGAACTGGCGTTAAAGCCGACTTCCAGTGCAATGTTGAGAACCGGCTTTTTACCAAGGATAATTCCTTGCTTAGATGCTTCGATTCTCCATTGATTTACATAATCGAAAAAACTCATCCCCAAAGTTTCATTAAGGGTCTGAGATACGTGGTTGGCGGAGGCGCCTATTTGGTTAGCTAATTTTGTAAGGGATAAGTTTGGATCGAGATAAAGGCGCTCATTTTGCA
>JAJFFR010000061.1 GCA_021776555.1 Robiginitomaculum sp. | reverse complement strand
CCAGCGACACAACCTTGGTGCCGGGCAATCAAAACTTGAACGCCGACGAGCGCCACCACCGTTTGGTTCAATACTATCACCCCTATCACCGCAAATTATCTGATGAACTGAATTGTCTGACAGAAACCCAAGACAATCCATTTGTGGTTTCCATGCACTCGTTTTGTCGGGCCTTGCGCGGCGAACGCGAAGAACGTCCATGGGAGGCCGGTTTGCTGTGGCGCGATGATCGAGCCAGCGCCATGACCGTGATGGAGCACCTGTCAGCCAACGGGGTCAAGGTGGGCGACAACCAACCCTATTCAGCCAAGCTGTATAACTATTCGGTCAATCGCCATGTGGGTTCGCGGGGGCTTCGTCATATTACATTGGAGATCAGACAAGACCTGTTAAACTCGGAACGAGCGATAAATCGCTGGCGGGATTTGCTTTTTGAACCATTGCGCGCTTTGATAGAGGCGCAGTGACGAAAAAGAATTAGGGGGTCCGCATGACATTGCCAGCTTTGACCATCGGGATCGAAGAAGAGTATTTGCTGGTTGATCCGGTAACCCGTGATTTGGCGACCGATCCTCCACCCGAATTGATGGCGGCTTGCCAGTCAGAGTTGGGTGAGCACGTCACGCCCGAATTCCTGAAATGCCAGATTGAGATCGGTACGCCGGTCTGTGACACCATTTCAGAGGCCCGGCGACATTTGTCGTCCATGCGGGCTTGTATCAAGCGCAATGCCCAAAAACACGGGCTGGAGCTGATGGCCGCCTCGACCCATCCCTTTGCTAATTGGTATGGACAACACCACACCCGCGCCCCGCGCTATGACAAGTTGAACGACGATATGGGCGGGGTGATCCGCCGCATGTTGATCTGCGGGATGCACGTTCACGCCGGGATCGAAGATCAAGATCTGCGGATCGATTTGATGAACCAGATGCGGTATTTTTTACCGCATTTGCTGGCCCTGTCCAACTCGTCGCCGTTTTGGGGTGGCAGGCGCATGGGAATGATGAGCTACCGCACCGTGGTTTGGGACGGCATGCCGCGCAATGGCATTCCCAACCGGTTTGAAAGCTGGGGCGAATTTGAGCGGCTGTGCGACACGATGGTCAAAGCCGGCGCTATTGAAGACGGTTCCAAAATTTGGTGGGATTTGCGCCCTAGCGCGAAATTCCCCACGGTGGAAATGCGAATTACCGATATTTGCCCCCGGCTGGAAGATGCCTTGAGCATTGCGGCATTGTACCAATGCTTGCTCCGGCGGTTGGCTCGGTTGAAGCGCGCGAACATGAAGTGGCGGGCCTACCCGGACTTGCTGGTGCAGGAAAACCGGTTCCGTGCGGCTCGGTACGGCGTTGGCGGTCGTCTGGTTGATCTGGGCAAGGGCGAAATGGTGCCATTTGCTGCCTTGCTTGAAGAACTGATCGAGCTGGTCGAGGATGATGCCGTGGCCTTAAACTGCGTACACGAGGTGCATCATGCCCGGCGCAGTGTGGCGCGCGGTTCTTCCGCCCTGCAGCAGATCGACGTCTATGACAAAGCCGTGGCCGCCGGAGCCGATGACAAGGAAGCCCTAATTCAGGTGGTGGATCATCTGATCGAGCAAACCGCGTATGATTTGCCGCCCAGCGACTAATAATTGCAAAATGGGTCGCAAAACGACCCAGAAAAAATAACTGTGGGTTAAAACCTGATGATCCGCAGTGGATAGATCAGATGTCGACAAGACAGATGCGAGGATTGGGCGGTACCACCACCGGCGTGCTTTACCCCCAAGAACCGTTGTTTTTGCGGGGTTTTATTTGATTTACGATGTCAAACAGCCGGGAATGAGCGAAAAGTAGCTATTTCCCATATCCAGTATAGCGGCGCCAGTTCCGGCGGGGAGTTGGTCCGGTTATTCGCTAACCTCAAGCGTCAATGAGTGTGGGCAAGTGTAGATTGTTTGTGATTTTAATGTGCGGATTGTGTTCGTCATGTGCCAAACTATTGCGAAACAAGTGTGCAGCGTTTGGTTTTCTGACAATACAAAATGACAATGGTGGGGACACACAAAAACTGAACCCCGGATCAAGCCTGGAGACCAGTAATATTTTTGGAGTCGGCAATAACCCCATCCGGTCTCCGGATTTAGTCCAGGGTCCAGTTGTGGTTTTGGCTAGATTGTACCGCTGGCCGATCCTTCGAGGCTGCTCCGCAGCGCCTCAGGATGAGGTGAGTGGTCTTGGTAAATTCATTTCATTACGCACCTCATCCTGAGGTGCGAAGCGAAGCGGAGCCTCGAAGGATCGGCAAGCGGCAAACTGTACCTGCACTGGTCCCCCCCAGCCCATTATGGTGGGTCGGAGAGTGTGGGGCTTGGTACAGATGAGTCACACTAAACTGTGAACGCAATGGGGGTCACAGACCTGACCAACCGAGGTAGGGTCGGACGATAGTAAATGAGGGGCATTGGGGGTCATCATGAGCAAGTGGTTTCATTTCACGTTACGCATTTGTGCGGTAACGGCAGTCGTCGTGTTTATCGGTTGGGCGTTGGTGGTCATGGTCTTACCGTTGTTTGGGCTGCAATTATGGCAGCAGGAATGGAAACGACAGGGCGATACGGATTTGCGCTTCGCGCAGGTTGAACTGGATTTTACCCACAGGGCTGATCTGGAACGCTCATTGCCATTCATGGCCTCGGCAGCAGTTGATCTGGATGGAGACGGAACGGACGAAGTTTTTCTAGGCGGCGGGCGTGGTCAAAAAGACGGCTTGTTCCGGTTCGAGAACGGCGCGTTTGCCTCGATCAGTTCGCAGTATTCCCTGCCGGTCTTCGAAGATGATGCCGCGATGGGTGCCGCTGCTATCGATATTGATGATGATGGCCGGCCAGAATTATTCGTGGCTCGTGAAAGCGGTATTTGGCTGTACCACCATACCGCGACCGGTTTTGAAGCCAAATTACTGGGTACCATGCCACGCAAGAACACCGTGCCTTTATCGATTGCCTTAGGCGACGTTAATGGCGATGGTTGGGTCGATTTTTATGTTTCGGGCTATATCCGCAATGATTTGGTGGAAGGCACCACGATCTTTAACCAAGCCTATGGTGGCTATAGCGGCCTGTTCGTAAATATGGGTGAAAACAAGTGGAGAGATGAGACAATTGAGGCCGGTCTATTTCGCCAGCACAATACATTCAACGCGATTTTTGTTGATCTGGATAATGATCTGGATAGCGATCTGGTCATCGCGCAAGACACTGGTCATGTGGAAATGTATGCCAATGATGGCAAAGGCGCATTTTCACCGATTGAGAACCCTTCGGTGTTTTCCTACCCGATGGGGGTTGGCGCCGGTGATTATGACAATGACGGGCGGATTGATCTGTATTTTTCCAATGTGGGCCACACTTTGCCCGCCTTGATGTTGCGCGGCGACCTGACCAAGGAACAGCCATTTAATTCGGATTACATGCTGTTTCATAATGACGGTGGTCGGGACGCCGAGCTGACGTTTTCCGACACGGCGCGGGATAAAAACGCAGCGCGCTACGGTTTTGGTTGGGGCGTGGTGTTTGCCGACATGGATCTGGACAGTCATGAAGACCTATTGGCCGCCCAAAACTACGCGCGGTTTCCGGATTTGTTGGCGATTACCTATCCTGGCAAGATTTTGCTGCGCGGCACCGACACCAATTTTCATCCGGTCGAAAAGCGAGTGAAGGCGACGAATGATAATTATGGCATTACGCCATTGATCAGCGATTTTAATGGCGATGGCTGGCCCGATCTGGTTTGGGTCAATCTGGATGGCCCGGCGCAAGCCTATATCAGTCAGGGCAGCGTCCAAGACGACAAACGCCATTGGATCAAGGTGCGACTGCCCAACCAAGCCAGTTCGATCAATGCCATTGTGCAGGTCACATTGGAGGATGGCCGGGTTCTAACCAAACAATTGATCCCGGGGCAGGGTTTGGGTTCTGATCAGGGACGCGGTTTAATTTTTGGTCTGGGTTCTCAGACCAGCATCACCCACGTTCGGGTTCGGTTTCAAAATGGTCGTGATCTGCGGGTGGATGCCCCCGAGCCAGATCAAGTTCTGACCATCGGAAATACGCGGTGAGTGACCAGCAGAGAAAAGCTGTTTTGGCCTTTGTCGCTGGATCATCATTTGTTGCTTTGCTGATCCCATTTATTGTGTTGGGCATAGCCATGTTGTTGCGGTCTGAGCAAAATTTTCCACCGCAATTCCTGTTGTGGGTAATGCCCATCGTGATGGGATTGTGGAATGTGGCTTTGGTTCGGCTTGCGCCCCAATTACCCGGCCAAGGTAATGCGCTGACCCATTGGTTGGCTGGAATGATGCTAGGCTTGGTCTTTACCATTGTGGGGGTCAGTACCGGCGCGCCGGGCAAATTGTACAACTTGCAAGGCAATATGGCCTATTTGATCATGCCCATTGGCGTGATTGCACATGGGTTGATCTGGGGCGTGATGGTGCGCTGGATCAATCGATTTTTGGGAGTATTCCAATGAACACACATCCTACTAAAAAGACTTTAATCATGACCGGCCTGATCGGCTTGGCAGCAGCTTTTTTGGTCGGAACTGGGGAGTTCCTGTTACAATTCTCGGCTGATGGTGGGTATGCCGATCCGGGCTATGGCTGGTTGGCTAATATCCCAATGATCAGTTTGCAAAAAGGGCATTTTTTAGCCGTGTTGGCTGCACCGTTTTATCTGGTCGGCTATTGGCATTTAATGCAAATGTTGCGGCCCGGCGGCAAATGGTCGGCTCGGGTTTTTGGCATGCTGGGTGGTTATTCCTTTATGGTTGGCGCGGTATGGATCGGCCAACGGGCCTTTTTAGCCATGGTCGCCCATGAAATAGCAGGTGGCCAACCCTTGGAAGAATTATTGCACACCATGGCCGGGTTTAACGAGCCATTGGTCAATGTGTTGCGGGTGGCGATGGTGGTTATATCGCTGATATGGATCGTGCAGATCGGTCGGGGCGGCACGCGCTACCCACGTATTATGGCGCTGTTCAGCCCGTTTGTGCTGCTGGCTTCGGTGTTTGCCATACAGGCGTTTGTGCCGGGCCTTGGTAATTTGATTGTGCCAACGGCAATGAACACGGCCCATTTTGTGTTGTTTTTACTGTCTACTTTGGTGGCGATTTCCTTGCCTTCGCAATCGGTGGAACCAGAATAAACCCCACCTGTTTCTACCCACTGGTCATCTACGTTTGGGTAGGTACTATGTCCCGGCATATTCCCCCCAATTTTGCAGGTGAGCTTCCATGAATAAATCAACCGGTCCGGTATTCGAGTTAGAAAAATTAGCGGTTGATTTTGAAACGCCAGATGGCGACGTGCATGCGGTGCAAGGGGTTTCGCTGGATATAAAACCCGGTGAGTGTGTCGGTATTGTTGGTGAATCTGGTTCCGGCAAAAGTCAGAGCTTTTTGGCCGCCATGGGCTTATTGGCTCGCAATGGCCGGGCTAGTGGCTCGATCCGGTTTTGCGGACAAGAAATACTGGGCCTGCCACGCGCCCAGCTCAATCAAATTCGCGGCGCCCGGATGACCATGATCTTTCAAGACCCGCTGACCTCGCTGACTCCGCATAAACGGGTCGGCTCGCAATTACTTGAAGTGTTGGCAGTCCATAAACAAATGCGTGGGGAAGCAGCCACCCGTCATTGTGTTGATTGGCTGGATCGGGTGCGCCTGCCGGAAGCTGCACGGCGCATGGAGCAATACCCGCATGAGCTATCGGGCGGCATGCGCCAACGGGTGATGATTGCCATGGCTATGTTGTGTGACCCCGAACTGTTGATCGCTGATGAGCCAACCACCGCGCTGGATGTGACGGTGCAGGCGCAAGTGCTCGATCTGATGAATGAGCTAAAGCGCGATACCGGCGCAGCGATTGCCCTGATCACCCATGATATGGGTGTGGTCGCCCGTATGTGTGATAAAATTTATGTGATGGAGCAGGGTAAATACGTTGAATCTGGTTCGTCCGATCAGATTTTTTACAAACCAGAGCACACCTATACCAAAATGCTGTTGTCCTCGATGCCGCGTCTCGACAAACCGGGGCAGATTTTGGGCAAAACCCGCACAAAACTGGGAACCGCCGAGGACGTATTGCAGATCGAGGATGTAAAAGTTCATTTCCCGGTCAAAACCGGCACCGGTATTTTTCCTGAATTCAAAGCTTTGCGGGCGGTGGACGGGGTCAGCTTTTCGTTGAAAAGCGGTGAAACCTTAGGAGTCGTTGGCGAATCCGGTTGCGGTAAATCTACCTTGGCTCGGGCGATCTTAAAGCTAGTCCCGGTACAGTCGGGACAGGTGAGCTGGATCGGTACCAATTTGTTGGCGCTGGACAAAAAGAACATGCGGAACCACCGCAAGGATTTGCAGATCGTCTTTCAAGACCCACTAGCTTCACTGGACCCTCGGATGAGCGTCGGCCAATCCATTGCCGAACCGTTACGGACTTTCTCGCCAGAACTAGACAAGCAACAGCGCCGTAAACGAGTGCAAGAAATGCTCGAGAAGGTCGATCTGTCGCCGGCGATGATCAATCGGTATCCGCACGAGCTTTCTGGCGGGCAAAACCAACGGATCGGAATTGCCCGTGCGATGATCGGCAATCCAAAGCTGGTAATTTGTGACGAGGCGGTTTCGGCGCTGGATGTATCAGTACAGGCGCAGGTCATCCAATTGCTGGCCTCTTTGCAAAAAGAAACCGGCATGTCGATGATTTTCATCTCGCACGATTTGGCTGTGGTCCGCGAAATTTCCCACCGGGTATTGGTGCTCTATATGGGGCAGATTGTTGAGCTAGCCGATCGCAACTCGATCTATACCGACACCCGCCACCCCTACACTAAGGCGTTGATCTCTGCGGTGCCGATCCCCGATCCCAAAACTGAACGTAATCGCTCTGCTATACCGTTAAGTGGTGAATTGCCTTCACCGATGGATCGTCGCTCGGCTTTGCATTTTCTGCCATCTCGCATTGTTGGCGATGGTGATACCGACCAATACCGCCCGCAATTGGTTGAAGTGTCACCGCAACATTTTGTGGCCGAGCACGATCCTTGTGAAACTTCGAAAGGTTTGTTGGTCTGATGAGTACCAAAGATAATCCCGGAGTTCATTTTCCGCCGCCTTTGATGTTTTTCTTGTGCGGGTTAGCTGGGTGGCAAGCTGGATTACGGCTTGGCTGGTTGGTGTTTGCGCCCTCCACTGCGATCCAGATCGCTGCGTTGGGGTTGATTGTGGTGGGTTTAGGTCTGGGCGCTTGGTCGATGTTTCCCTTTTTTGCAGCCGGCACTTCCTTGTTGCCGTGGGAACCGGATAGCCAGTTATTGACCTCCGGACCATACCGCTTTTCGCGCAATCCGATGTATGCCGGGATGGCCTTGGTTTATGGCGGGGTTTGTCTGCAATTGGGTTCCGGTCTGGCATTGGCTCTGATCCTGCCATTGATCCTGTTGATCAACCGCTATGTAATTGCCGGAGAAGAAGCCTATCTGGTCCGCACCTTTGGCGAGACGTATCAGGCCTATCAGGGCAAAGTTCGCCGTTGGTTGTGAACGGCGCACTTGTTTGCCGGTTTGATCAAATTTTACATATTTTGAAACCCGTTCCTTAAAACTGCCCATGCTAATCCTTGTCGCGGGACAACAGGAACAGGCCAAACCATGGGCAAGGTAGAGTTAATTGATGCGACCGATTTAGGTCAAAGTCAACAAGCGTTGTGGGCCGAGTTTCGAACCGACTCACCCGATCTGGACAGCCCGTATTTTTCGCCTGAATGGACCGCCCACGTGGCTGCGGTTCGTAAAGATGTTCAAGTCGCAGTTCTGCACGACAATAGTCAAAAGATAGCTGGGTTTTTACCGTTACAACGCCCAAAGGGTCGGGTGGCGGTGCCGGTTGGTGGGGCGTTGAATGATTATCAAGGGATCATTGCCGCGCCGTATTTTGAGGCTGATCTGGGTACTGCCATGCGCGATTGCAGCATCGGACGATTTGATTTTTCACACATTCCGGCCAACCAACAAGTTTTTGGGCGCCACGCCCATATTGATCATGGCTCGCATGTGATTGATCTATCAGGCGGTCTGGAAAGCTATCGCCAAATGCGGGTTGAACATGGTTCCAGCGAGAGCAAACGGGCGCGCAAACGTAAGCGTAAGTTGGAGCGCGAAATTGGCCCGGTACGGATCGAGACATATAGCAAAGACGGCGAAACCTTTGCACAATTGCTGCGTTGGAAACGGGCGCAATACAAAAATACCTGCATCCCCGATGTATTTGCCAATCGTTGGACGGTGGACCTCGTTCACAATTTGTTTGAAGCCGGTGGGCCGGGCAGGTTCGGTGGTTCTTTATTTTTGCTCTTTGCGGGCGATCAGATCGTAGCCGCTAACTTTTGTCTGGCCGATGGTGATATTTTGCATGCTTGGTTTGTGGCGCATGATCCCAAATTTGCTCGCTATTCGCCGGGTCAGATCTTGTTTGAAAGCATGATCGATACCTTTGCCGACAGTCATATTCGAGAAATTGACCTAGGGGCTGGCGATTATCGCTTCAAAACATCTCTGGCTAGTTTTCGTCGCCCAATGAACGCTGGTTTTGTCGCCGGTTGCCCGGTCTCGGCCATGATCCGAGCCGCAGAATACAAAACCCGCAACTGGATTGAAGGTTTGGAGCTTGGCAAAGCCAGCTTGTTGCCGGGCAAAGCCATGCGCCGGTTTGACACCTATCGCGGATTGGCCTGATCCCGACACAATCCCTTACAAGTTTAACTCGACTTGTTACTTGAATCACGGCAGATTTCCGCTCCAGTTGAAGAGGGTACATCATGCGTAACATTATTCTGTCTATTGCTTGTGTCGGATTGTTGGTGGCCTGCGGGCAAAAAGATCAACCGGATCAGGCTGAAACTTCAGGCGAGGAGCCAGTTGTTTTGTCGGCCATCGAGATCAGCGGTAATGCCTATCGCGAATCCAATGCTAAAAAGGATGGCGTGAACGTTACCGAGACCGGGTTGCAGGTATTAAAATTAACCAGTGGTGATGCCAGCGGGCCGCACCCGACTCCGGGGCAAATTGTTTGTGTACATTATCGTGGCACTTCTGTTGCGGGCGTCGAATTTGACAGCTCATATAGCCGCAATTTGCCCACCTCATTCCCTTCAAACGGGGTGATTGCCGGTTGGGTCGAGGCGTTGGGCATGATGCGGGCCGGGGACAAATGGAATTTGGTGATCGCGCCTGAACTGGGCTATGGGACCAGAGGCACGCCGGGGGGACCGATTGCACCGAATGAAACACTGGTGTTCGATGTGGAATTACTTAAGTTGCTGGACATTACCCGCGACGAGTACATGGCCACCTATCGGGTCGACCCAACACTGGATTGCTCCAAACACGGCGAATAAATTGCTGTATCGGTAATTTTATTCTCTATTGAAAATCACGCAAATTCGGGATGTTTGGGAATTTCGGATTAACCGGTGTCGGCAACGGTGTCGGTGCTGGAATTGGTACCGGTTCCGGCGGTGTGGCGCTGGACAGCAGCAAATTATCCATGGCTGGTGTGTCGGCGCTGTCCGGAAACACAAGGGTGTTCAAATCGCTTTTGGCAACGCCCCAATGATCACGTAATACGCCCTTGAACAGGCCGCGTAGATCGTTGGCCGGAAATAAATCGCGCTCGTCGAGCAATTGGTTGGTGGCTAGGCCCGGCCAATCTCCCAAAATCCGACCGCCTTTTACGGCGCCCCCCAGTACAAAACTAGCGCCGCCGACCCCATGGTCAGTGCCGCCTGTGCCGTTTTGCGCTACGGTACGTCCAAACTCGGTGGCAACTAACACAACCGTTTGCTCCCAAGCCGCGCCCATTTCTTCGCGCAAGCCCAAAAGAGCCGCATCCAGACCGCCGAGATTGCCAGCTAATGCGCCGGTCGCGCCACCTTGGTTGGCATGGGTGTCCCACCCGCCAAACGAGATCGAGCAACCACCGGGACCACCTTCTGCTGACATAATTTTGCCAGCCGCACGGGCCAAAAATTCATGACCAGAACCCAGATCACCCGGCTCGCCAATAATGGCTGTCAGATCAACAGATCCTTGCAAAGCGGCCTGTAAGACCGGGTCGGGTCCATACATGGCCAGTGCTTTGCTCACGGTTTCCGGGTCAGCCGGATCAAGCACCGGTGCGGCCCAATTGGGTACGCTTTGTTCGCCCTTGAGGATCAGGGGCAGGGTCGAGCCAATGCCCAACCCAGCGGGCAATGCCGGTGCCACGCTCAAAGCCCGATTAAGCCAACCGGATTGTTCAAAAGTTGCGGCATCGGTGCCGTTTTCCAATACGTCCTGCCCATCGAAATGTGATCGGTCGGAATAGGGTGCTGACGCGGCATGTAAAACTGCCAATTGCCCCTCATCATACATGGCGGCCATACCAACCAAAGCTGGGTGCAGGCCAAAACCCTCGGACAGAGCTAGCGCCCCATTGGTTTCACCAACTGGCGCAATGGCAATATCGGGGCGGGCTGCATAATACTCGTTGGCAAAGGTTGGAACAACAACGTTCAGGCCATCCATGCCGCCGCGTAGGATGATCACCACCAGTTTATTGTCTGAAGGTACGGCAGAAAACCCGAGATTGCCGCTGGCCAGTGCCAAGGCCAAACCGCCCGCTGCGCCTTTGAGGACACCACGCCGGGTGGGGTCAAAACGATGGGAACAAGTCATCGGCTATCTCCTTTGAAATTCAGGGGTCATGAGAAACAGGGTATAGCCCTGTACCTTATCGGTACTGGCCCCCTTGATACTATTCGTGCTATGATCCGACAGAGTGTCGCCAAGGATGTTTTCGGCAAAACTAACCGGCGGTGCCTGCCCACCGACAAACCCCGAGAGCATTTCAGCCAGATTGATCCGGGCTGATAAAATGGATGAGCTGGCCCAACTGTCTTCGGTTTTAGGCCACCCAGCCGGTGAGGGTTGCGAAAATGGGGTTTGGGCCACGGCGTTAAACACAAATACCGATTGCTGCGGGGTCAATTCGTCAAAGCCGAAGGCGCGCAAAGCAGCAATGGCAAATTCTTCGGAATTGCGTAATTTTGGAAAGTCACCTTCCCACATTTCCGGGGCAATCACCAAAGCAGAACTCACCACCAGCAGATCACCATCCGAATCAATAAATGCTTTTCCCAATCGTTCAATCAAACTTTCCGGCGGACTATCAGAATGAAAATGCTTGGCCAGCTTGGTCGCAATGAACCGGGCCGTATTGGTGTGGTTGGCGACAGACTTTAGAATTTCAAGTCCTTGGTCCTGACCTGTGCCCAAATAAACCTTGCCCATAAAGGTTTGTGGGCCGGGCTGATGAATCAATGACTCAAATATAAATTCGCCAAGGTTTTCTGGCTGGATATCAGGATTGCCGATCGACCATCCGGTAATGGCATTGGCAAAAGCGATGATATCATCCTGATCATAGCCGCCGTCTACGCCTAGGGTATGTAATTCTAGGATTTCCCGTGCCAGATTTTCGTTAATGCCCAACCCAAATTGTTTGCCAGCCCAACTGTCCGGTCCAACCGAAAACCAGTTATCGAGATAGGCCAGCATGGCCGGATGGGATTCCACTGCAATCAACATATCGGAAAATTTGCCGGTAATATGCGGGCGAATGGCTTCGCGCTCCATGGCACCGGTGCAAGCGGTCAGCAATAATGATTTGTTGGCAAACACATTAAAATGATCGCTCCAGAACCGGACCAAAGCCTCACGAAACGAGGCGGGCGTTACAACGGCATGTTGGGTGCGAACCCCGATGTCTTCATATAAAATGCCAATAATATCTTTGAGAAGCTCATCTGATGATTTGGTTTCGGCTGGTTTGGACGCATTGTTCTGTTTGGCTTCTAGATAAATGTTTTGCGCTTTGGCCAGCGACGGTCCGCGCACCCCATCATCCTCGATCAGCATTTGTTGGCGTTTCATCCGATCAATTTCGGAAAAAAATGAAATCAGCCGATGTTTGGGACTGCTGGCCGCACTAGTGGTGACGCGGTCTTCTTCGCGTTCGGCTCGTTCCGCTTCCAAAAAGGCAAAAAACAACTCGATACCTTCCTTTGAGGAGGGCAGGTCATAACTGTCCAGATCAGAGGACAGATCAGTCAACTGAGTTTGCAGCCAGTTTTGGGCTTGCGTGCCGACCAGTTCGGCCTCTGCGGTCCTCGCGCCCAACCCAAATTTGTGTAGCGCAATTTGTGCCTTTAGATTTGCCATATCGCTGACCCTCCCAGTTGTCCAGAACCCATCAAACCTTCTATCTGAAGCAGGCTGTACCTTATATGAACGCAGCGCCCGACCAAATTCCGTCGGTCGTTCGGTAAATTCATTCTGACAAGTTCAGATCAGAGCTTAGCCTATTTACGTCACAAATACGAATTCCAACCGGCAACGTGCCAAACAAAATCTGAAGGCTTCATGGTTTTGGCGGTGATCGTACATCAGCATCGCGGCTCAAAAACCGAATGGGCGACCACGTCATGGCGCGCAATAAAGTCAGTGCGGACAGTTTTCGGGTCTGTTGAACCACGCGTCGTTTGGAGAACAAATCGGGCAGTCCAGCCAAACCATCAACCATGCCGCGCCAAGTTGGCCCAACCCGACGCTTGAACAATGCGCGGATCAAAAACAACAAGGACAGGCCTAAATGAACCGGGCTGAGCAAAATCAACGGAACCAATGGCATGTTCTTGAAAAAGGTCCATATCCGGTTTCGTGTACCGTGATAAACTGCAAACGGGCTTTCGGTTCCGGTAATGCCCGACCCCACATGATAGACCTTTGCCTCGCGTACTTGCACAGCGGTTCCACCGGCCAGTCGCAGGCGAAAAGCTAGGTCCACGTCTTCGTGGTAACAGAAGAAATCTTCGTCAAAGCCGCCCACAGCTTCAAACGCATCGCGTCGGTACAAAGCAGCCGCGGCGCACGGCCCGAATACTTCGCCAGTTGCGGGCAACCGGCCAATGGGTCGGTGATATAATCCGCGCCACGCAAATCCGAACGGCGCATACAAATCCCCCGCCCCATCCAACAGGCTATGATCATCGGCCATGATTTGGGTAGAACCAGCCATGACGATTTTCGGATCGCTTTTGGCCACTCGCAGCAAGGTTTCCAACCAGTCTGGTTCGGCAAAAGCATCGGGGTTTAGACAGGCAATCCATGGCGCTTTGCCTTTGGCTATACCGATATTATTACCCTTGGCAAACCCGGTGTTTTTGTCCAGTTTGATGGTTTCAAACCGAGGATCATCCAAAGATAATTGTGTCAGTGAGCCGTCACTGGAAGCATTATCAACAATGATCGCGCGAAAACTACGCAAGGTTTGCGCCTGCAAACAGGCCACGGTCCGGGCCAACATGTCGCCCGCATTAAAATTGACGATGACCACGTCAACTTGCGGCAGTTTAGTTTTTGTCGGTTTTTTTCCCATGTTTGCCTGCACTGCCAGATTACACCCTGCTGGTTTCCCCGTCCGGGTCAGCCCTGTCAAGTTTTCGGCCTCCGATTCATTTTTTCTTTGTGGTTTTATGAAAGCTTGTCGCTAGTGGTGAATAGCGGGGAACAAAATGCTCGCACTGAAATTTATAATCGGCACGTTAGTGCTGGCTGGCATTGGCTATGGATTACGTAATCCGCCAAAAGGGTTTTGGCGTGGGGCCATGTCCTTCGCTGTGGCGTTTGCATTAACCGCGACGGTGATCCGGGTCATGGCAAATCAAGGCGGCATTGTGCGTGAAGACGCTTATGCGCGTATTGCGGCCAATGCGTTGGATGAGATCGAAACCAGCAATTTGCCGTACATCTTGTTTGTCGGGGCCAGCTATTCGCGCAATGCATTGGATGATCAGGCTTTGGCTACCGGTTTGCGCAGCCGGGGGTATGTCTATCAGGTGGTCAATTTTGCGCTCGAAGGGTCCAGCTTGCAGGAGCGTGACTTACGCCTTCGCCAATTACTGGCAGCCGTATCTCGCCCCCCGGAAATGGTCTTTTTTGAAATTTCCAGAAAGTTTGATGAAAACCCGACCTATGGATTTGAAGTGGCCAAGTTTTCCAACCGGGTATTTGGGCAGTTTGACCTACGCGGTACCATTTGGGCGGTGCGCGGCTTGTTGGAACAGCGCCAACAATTGGGAGCCAAAACCTTTCTAAAGGACAGCGTGCTGCTGGCCCTGCATATCCCGGTTAATCTCGGCAATATCGGATTGTTTGCCCATGGCAACCAATTGTCCGAATTTGCCGGAATTGCGGCCTATGATCCGCAAGACCACCCCCGATCCGAGGTCACAGAACAAGCTAGAAATGTCGGTCTGCTTGCCCCCTATGCAAGTGCCAGAGAACCGGCCCCAAACTGGGCCAAAGCATTTCGAGCCGAGCAAGCGACATATTTACGCCGTGCTGGGATCAGCAAAATCGGATACTATTTTCCGCCAGTCATTGACGCGGGCGAACGCTCTTATGTGGCGGCCCGTTGTTTGGAAGTTGAAAACTGCATTGCGCCAACCGACCTGACCCTGCTCGGACAGCTCGATGACGATTTATGGTTTGATGCAGAGCACCTGCTGGCCGATGGCGCCGCGATCTATACCGACTGGTTGGCTGACAGAATAGAGCAAACGGGCACCCTGCACAATGCCAAGCGCCAACTGGCTTTGGAGTTGCGCCGATGATTTTTACTTCTTTTTCCTTCCTGATCTTTTTTGTCGGGGTGTTTGCCCTCTATTGGACGGTGCGTAACAAATCAGCTCGTCTTGGGATATTGCTGGCGGCGAGCGCCCTGTTTTACGGCTGGTGGGACTGGCGATTTTTAGCGCTGATTTCGCTGGTGATTGTCGTCTCATGGTGGGTCGGGCTGGCCATGGCCCGGCGACCCAACGACCGTCTGCACCAAAACCGTTGGCTGACTTTTGGGATTGTTGTGGCGTTGGGCGTGCTGGGTGTGTTCAAATATACCGGGTTTTTTGCCGACAGCTTTGCACAATTACTGGCAATGTCGGGCCTAAAAGCCGACATGCCAACGTTACGGATTATCCTACCCGTCGGGGTTAGTTTTTACGTGTTTCAGGCCATTTCCTACATGGCTGATGTGCGGCGCAGGCAATTGCCAGCCGAGCCAAGATTGGCCCGCGTGGCCCTTTACATCGCATTTTTCCCGCAATTGGTGGCCGGACCGATTGTCCGTGCCGCCAGCTTTTTCCCGCAAATGGAGCGGACCAAACGCCTGTCGCGCCGGGCGATCGTGGTCGGCTTGCGCGCCTTTGTCACCGGATTGGTTTATAAGGCATTGTTGGCTGATAATATCGGCCCGCTGGTTGATCAGGTCTATGGCGATCTGGGTGCCTATGGCAATGGCGCGGTGGTGGTGGCCAGTTTCGCCTTTGCAGCACAGATATATTTTGATTTTGCCGGATATTCCTTAATGGCAATCGGCATTGCTCGATTGTTTGGTTATCACATCCCGCGCAATTTCAACTTCCCCTATGCTGCCACCTCGATCACCGGGTTTTGGCGACGCTGGCATATGTCGCTTAGCTTCTGGCTGCGGGATTATCTGTTTATTCCGTTAGGTGGATCGCGCGGCAGTAAATGGCTGTATTTTCGCAATCTAACTGCGACCATGGTGTTGGGCGGCTTGTGGCACGGCGCGGCATGGACCTTTGTATTGTGGGGCTTGCTGCACGGCACGGCCCTCATCATTCACAAATTATGGCTTGAGTACGGCGCGCCGGTTCGGGCGAAGTTTGTCGCACTGCCCAGTGCATTGGGTTGGGCGGCCGGGTTTGTGCTGACCCAATATGTGGTGTTGCTGTCTTGGTCGCTGTTTCGGGCGCAAAATCTGTCCGATGGCTTGGTGGCGATGGGGGCCATTACCGGGCTTCGCACCGGCGGGATACTCGGAGTTAGCCCAGCCCTGATGCTGGTGCTCGTTCCGCTTATTCTAGACCACGTTTTGGGAGCCACACGCTGGCGACCCAATTGGCCCGCCTTAGCCCGGCCGGAAGTTTGGTGGGGACTAGCTGGCACAGCCACTGCGCTGGCCCTGACCATCTATCCGCTAAAAGCTGCGCCATTTGTGTACTTTCAGTTTTAGGCTATCCATTTGCCGTGGCTTGCCAAGTGCCATAAACTGAACAGCATGAAGCAAACTGGCAATAACGATAACAACAAAACAAAGCAGCCGGTTGAGTTTGCCCAACTGGAATCTGATCCGGTCTTTCGGGCTGATTATCTGTTTTTCCTGCAACAGGCCAACAGCTATTTGGTCGCGATTTTTTGGGATGTTTTTAACGATGGTAAGAAATGCAAACAAATAACCCATGCGGTCCGCAATTTAGAAAAAGAAAATGACAGCCCTATTGATGCAGGCTTGAAAAAATCACTGTTTTCCCAAGCTGGAAAGCAAAACATGGACGTGTTCAAAGCAGATTTTATTCGCCTATTAGAAGCCTTTCCAAATACTCGTAAAGCCGCTTTCGCCCATAAACTTCGCCTTATTCATGTGATTCCACTGCCATTTTCCGAGTTTGTGCAATTGGTTTCGCGCTTGAAAGAAAAACGTCATTTTCTGGAACATTATGACGAGCGTCGGGCCATAGGGGATTTTGGCCCGGATAATGAAAAGGTATTGAGTGATCTGGGCTTACTACTCATTCCGGCACTAAGCGGGCTGTTTTTGGGCGCGGTGAACCGGGCATTGAGCCGGGCCGGAGCCAGAAACAACCCATTGATTGAGGACGTTCGGAAAATCTTTTTTCAAAGCACGGAGCACCGTAAAGACGGGGCCAGAGCCGCCAATTCCGATCTTCGGGCCAAAGCCAATATGGTCCCTCATAAAAGACTGGCGGCTGAACTGCATGAAGAAAAATGGCACAAACTATATTTGAAATATTTTCCCCACGGGCAGTACCCTAGATACAAGCATATGAATTTCAAATTACGGGTGTTGTTTATTGGTGAACCGCGCATTGAACAGATTTGCAGCCTGCTGGACGAAAGCTATGCCCGGCAACAGGCGCATTTTAGAAATGAAATCGAGGCGGTATATGAAATTACCATGCGGATCAATGTGTTCATCCATACCTATTTATATCAATTGGCTGTCCCTAAGAAAAAGTGGCCGAAACAAATTAAGGCATTACGCAATCATGTGGCCCATAACGGGTTTTTTTGGGCTGTGCCAAACATTGAAGAGCCAAGAGAGATTTTATCGGTTGAAGGGGTGTTTCAAGCCTTATTTGCGCTTTCTTCAAAATGTACCGATGGTCGATATATCTACTGGCAATTTCGAACCCAGATCAAAGATTTGTTATCCAGCCAGAAATACAGCTTGGCATACCCTTTGTTCTTTTTGGATCAACAACAAAACCGGGTGCCGATTGTCGGAACGGAACAGCTAACCCCGGCACCAAAAACTATCCGCTATTGGTCGGTGGCCAACCGGCACAAATATCTGAACCCAAGCCAATACCGAGTAGATAAACGGCTTAGGGTAAACCGCCTGTTCGGGAATTGGCTGCGTGCCATGCAAACCCCAGAACAAAACAGCATTTCTGAACAGAAAACTGGACAAGGCACCAGAACATGATAAGAACAAGGTCGGCATTTTGTAAGTCCATTGATCGCTTTTCTTTTTGGAAACAAAAAGTTACAGACGATCAGGTGCGTTACCCCTCGTTTTGAGGGCTAACCGCCACGGAAATAGACGTACTTGAATCATCAGTTAAGGGTGCGTTACCCCTCGTTTTGAGGGCTAACCGCCACCCCAAAGGCGCGATTATATACACATAATTGGGTGCGTTACCCCTCGTTTTGAGGGCTAACCGCCACCAGTAGGCGGTGTGTTAATTAAAACCTCGTGGTGCGTTACCCCTCGTTTTGAGGGCTAACCGCCACCTCGTGTGGTCATACACAGTCTTGTTTTTGGGTGCGTTACCCCTCGTTTTGAGGGCTAACCGCCACGTGAATTACTGGTTAGCTTGCAGTCAACAAGGTGCGTTACCCCTCGTTTTGAGGGCTAACCGCCACGCAGTTTCACTTGTAGGGAACAACGTCAGGGGTGCGTTACCCCTCGTTTTGAGGGCTAACCGCCACCAAACGAATTGACTTGTACAGGTTGCCGCCGGTGCGTTACCCCTCGTTTTGAGGGCTAACCGCCACCCACTCGGCACTTCACTCCACTTCTCACCAGGTGCGTTACCCCTCGTTTTGAGGGCTAACCGCCACGGTTTGTTCTTGATAGCTTATAGGTTCAGTCCCCGGATTTAATCCGGGGTCCATTTTTGTCCGAATCGGCTATTAGCCAATTACTGGACCCCGGACTAAATCCGGGGACAGATGGTGCGGATACTTGAGAACAGTTCCTCCGCTTGGGGTGGCCGGTAATCAAAAGATCTCCTGCATCTTGGCAAAATCCGCACTTGCCAGTCGTGCGGTCCTTTTGTATATACCGCGCTCCGTAATTTTGGCCGTTTGGCCTCACCACCGAAATGAAGCTGATCCGATGAAAAATGACATTCACCCAGACTATCACATGATCACCGTGACCATGACTGATGGCTCGTCTTACGAAACCCGTTCAACCTATGGCAAAGAAGGCGCCAATCTGGTTTTGGATATTGATGCGGCAACCCACCCGGCTTGGACCGGTGGCGGCCAGCACCTGCTGGATCGCGGCGGTCGCCTTAGCAAGTTTCGTAACAAATTTGCCGGATTTGTTTCGTAAGAAAACGATTTGCAATTTGAATACCAAAACCCGCCCAATGCTTGGCGGGTTTTTTATTGGCTAATTTGCCGTTCTCCACACCCCGTCATGCCGGGCTTGATCCGGCATCCAGCCTTGCGGGTGGACACGGGGGGAGCCATTGCTCATTGGGACTCGCTTGGGTGGCTGGACCCCGGATCAAGCCCGGGGTGACGGATCAGGGCTTTACCCTCGGCCGAACGCGGCGGAAAGTTTGGCGTGTTGGTCGGTTACCGCATTGGTTTGCGCTTCGCGGCCCGCTTCGCCATAAATCTGGTCGTCCAGACGGCTAATCCGCTCGAACACCTGATCGGTGCGCCGGATCAGATCGAGCAAGGTGGCCGGGGTTTCGTCATTGGTCAGATCGGCCCGGCGAAGGTTTTCTGTGCCAAGGCGGTATTTGTCGTCGCAAGCGTCTTCGATGGTCATTTCATTTTCGCGCACGGCGCGTTGCACCAGCAACCAGCTGGCGACCTGCATCAGGCGTGTGGTCAGGCGCATGCTCTCACCGGCATAGGCCAATGCACTGTTGCGTGGCAATGCACGGGATTCTTCGCGACCCGGGCCATCCAGATAGGCCGCGGCCTCTTCGACCAGATCCATGCCTTCGCGAAAATTTCGGGAAAACAGTTCCGATGCGGTAAAGTCATTTAACCGGGCAGCAAATTCATCAGTCATGGTGGTCTCGCCTTTATGCGAAGGATCAAAATGGGAATCAGGCCCGTATTCGTGCAAGCATCCTGCCGTTTTCTTTAAGATTTCCCAAATAAAGCATCCGCAGCGTCCAATCCAGCCGCTTTTTCTGCATATATTTGCTCAATTCGGTGAATTTCACCCCGGAAAAGCGCAATTCGCTCCTTTAACTCCTCAACGGAGCAGTCATAGAGATCATCACCTACAGAGGGTGATTTTTTTTGTTGCGGTAGATCATCATCATCGGTCATCTTGTCACCATCCAATAAATTCCACGAAAGACAGGTACCTCAAATGGCACAAAATGACCAGCTTCCAATGCAGTTTACCGGCATCCTCGCCCGAGGGCCGGGCGGCTCCGATGTGCTAAGCCAGGTGCAACGTCCAATGCCGGCGCCCGGTTCAGGTGAGGTTTTGATCAAAGTGGTGGCGGCTGGAATTAACCGACCCGATATCGTGCAACGCGAAGGGCGCTACCCACCGCCACCCGGCGCTTCGGACATTTTAGGGTTGGAAGTTTCCGGCACCATTGTTGCGACCGGCCCAGATGTAGACGATTTGACCATTGGGCAAGACATTTGTGCGTTGATTGCCGGGGGTGGTTATGCCGATTATGCGGTATGTCCAGTTGAGACCTGTTTGCCCGTTCCGGTCGGGCTGAGCTTGGAACAGGCCGCAGCTTTACCCGAAACTGGTTTTACCGTGTGGGCCAATGTATTTGAAGCAGGCGGCTTGCAAGCCGGTGAAACATTGTTGGTACACGGCGCAACCTCCGGGATCGGCACCATGGCAATCCAGATGGGCAAAGCTGCTGGAGCCAAGGTCATTGCTACGGCTCGCAGTGATGAGAAATGCGCGCAAGCGCTCGAAGTTGGGGCTGATATTGCGATCAATTCCAGCGCCGGGCCGTATTCTGAACAAGTTCGCGAACTGGGCGGGGCCGATGTGGTGCTCGACATGGTCGGTGGCCCGATGGTGCAACAGGGGTTGGATTGCATGAATGTTGGTGGGCGGATGGTGTTTATCGCATTTTTGGCCAGTCCAAAGGTTGAGCTGGATTTGCGAGTGGTGCTGTTTCGTCATTTGCACATTTGCGGGTCAACTCTACGATCCCGGCCTTTGCCCGAAAAAAACCGCCTCAAACAAGAAATGCTGACCCATGTCTGGCCGTGGATTGAAGCTGGTAAAGTCAAACCGGTGATTGACCGGGAATTTGCTATGACCGATGTGGCTCAGGCACATGATTATCTGGAGGCCGGGGCGCATTTTGGAAAAATCCTGCTCAAACCCTGAACTGACAGGGCATTTGCTGGGCGACTGAATCAAGTCTTTGCATCTGGCAAAAATCGGCCTATAAGGCACGTAACATGAAGGATCAGTATCATTGCTCTGATTTTTCTCTGGTACAGCCCGGCTGATCAGGCCGGGCTTATTTTTTGGGAGAACCATAATGGCCGAAATTCTGATGCCAAAAGCCACTTCCGTTTGGCTGATTGACAATACCTCTTTGACCTTTGGGCAGATCGCTGCATTTTGTGAATTGCATCCGTTGGAAGTCAAAGGGATTGCCGATGGCGATGTCGCTCAAGGGGTTCGAGGTTTGGACCCGATCAGCGGCGGCCAATTGACCCGCGATGAGATTGCCAAGGCCGAAGGCGATTCTGATTATCGCATGGTTGCGGTGGTGCCCAAGCATGCTGACAAGGTTTACCAAAAGCGTAAAAGCCCGCGTTACACGCCTGTTTCACGCCGCCAAAATCGGCCTGATTCGATTGCGTGGTTGGTGCGCAATCACCCAGAAGTATCAGATGCCCAAATTTCCAAATTGATCGGTACCACCAAGCCGACCATCATGTCGGTGCGGGACCGTAGCCATTGGAACGCTTCACAGATTAAACCGGTTGACCCGGTATCGGTTGGTCTTTGTACCCAGATTGATCTAGATGCTGTTGTGCAAAAAGCCGCTGAGAAAAAACGCAAAGCCGACGAAAAAGCCGGTATTATTCCGGATGCAGTGGAAACCGATGTATTGGCCCCGGCCGATGGCGAACCGGTTGCTAAGACGGCCACTGAGGCAGCGCCAGAACTCCCGGCCAAAGAAGTTAGTGCTGAATCTGTATTTAGCGCATTTTCTGATTTGGCTCCGAAAGCGGACGACGCAGACGACGCGTAAATGATGCTCAAGCTGGCGTGACCGTATAGTTCAGCGCCAGCCGACCGCCATCTGCATACAAGCATTGCCCGGTCATGTAGCTGGCATCTTTTGAGGCCAAAAATTGGACGATTCCGGCAATTTCGTCCGGCTCGGCAATATGGCCCAGCGGGGTACGTGACAGTATTTTTTGTTTGGCTTCTGGATTGTCAGCTACGGCTTTTAACACATCCGTATTGATGCTGCCCGGACCGATGGCGTTCACCCGAATGCCGTGGGGAGCCAGACTTAATGCCATGGCTTTGGTCATCTGATTTAGGCCGCCCTTGGTGGTGACATAGGCCAATTGGTCGGGGATTGCCATTACGGCATTTACCGATGACATATTGATGATGGCATAGCGCGAAAGGCGGTCGCGATCGCGTTCTTGCTCTTCTTCGATTTGGGCAACCATTTGTCGGGCTGCTTCTCTGGCAATTAGAAAACTACCGCGTAAATTGATCCCCATCACCCGGTCATAATCTTCCAGTTCCAGATCAAGAATGTTGCCCGCCGCGACGATCCCGGCATTATTGACCAGTACATCCAACCGGCCATAGGTCGAGCGGATCTGGGCAAATAAATTGCGAACCGATAGCAAATCGCTGACATCACAGGGCACGAACAACACATTGCCATTTTCAGCGCCCAGATCATCGGCGGCTTTGGTTCCGGCTTTTTCATTCGAATCAGCAATCACTACTTTGACCTTTTGAGCGGCAAAGCGTCGGGCGCAGGCCAGCCCGATGCCTTTGGCACCGCCGGTGATCAATACAACACGTGTTTCGGCCATAAAAACTCCTTGTGTCGGCTTACTCTGCCTGTTTAGAGCAGAAGAAGCGGATCACCAAATGGCGTGGGTAAATTGCAGGAAACTCAGGTTTATTTTTGTCGTCGTAAATCGTTTAGTTGCTCTTTTAAGGCCATTTTTTGTTTTTTAAGCGCGGAGATAAGCATCTGGT
>JAJFFR010000007.1 GCA_021776555.1 Robiginitomaculum sp. | reverse complement strand
TGGCGGTGTAGAAGTTGTCGATGGCTAAATAGGACGAAGGGCGCACAGGATGGGCCAAAGGCCCGGCATCTTCGGGGAATTGCCGGGCGCGCAGGGCTTTGACGTCCTTGATCCGGCAAATGGCGTGGCCGCGCTGGTCAGCTGAAAATTCCTGATCCCGAAAGACGGTCAAACCCTCTTTCAGGCACAATTGGAACCAGTCACGACAGGTAATCCGGTTACCGGTCCAATTGTGAAAATACTCATGCGCCACAACGCTTTCGATCACTTCGAAATTTGCATCCGTGGCGGTGTTTGCATCGGCCAACAAAACAGAGGAGTTGAATATATTCAGCCCTTTGTTTTCCATCGCACCGAAATTAAACGAGCGAACTGCGACAATCATGAACAGGTCGAGGTCATATTCCCGGCCAAAGACCTCTTCGTCCCATTTCATGGCGCGTTTTAGCGAATCCATCGCATAATCGGCCAAATGAGCGTCACCCGGGTCCACATAAATGCGAAGTGGAACGACTTTACCGCTCATCGTGGTGAATTGGTCTTCGATCAGGTCAAACTGGCCGGCAACCAGCGCAAACAGATAGGCCGGTTTTTTGAAAGGATCTTCCCACAGCGCAAAATGTCGCCCGCCGGGCAAAGTACCGCTGTCTAGCAAATTACCATTGGAGAGCAGGGTAGGGTAGGCCGTGTCAGCCTCGAGGCGGACCGTGAACTTGCTCATCACATCCGGACGATCCGGGAAATAGGTGATATTGCGAAAGCCTTGGGCTTCACATTGGGTGCAAAACCGGCCACCTGACATATAAAGCCCGGACAGGGCATGGTTGTCGGCTGGCGAAAATCGCGTTTCGATCTGCAAAATGCACTGGTCCGGTAAATCAGCCAAAATCAATTGCGTGTCAGTTTTTTGGAAAAGTTCCGTTGCTATTTCGACCCCATCCACCCGAACGGACAGCAATTCCATGTTTTCGCCATCCAGAACCAACGGACCAGCCAGGTTGGTATTGCGGCAGATTTTTAATTCGGAACGAACATGGGTTGCCGCTTCATCCAATACGAAATCCAACCGGGTTTCCAAAATCGTGAAGGGAAAGGGTTGGTAATCGCAAAGGCGAACCGCTGCGGGTTGATCGGATTTCATATGGAAAATTCCTGTTGGGATGGCGGGCTGGTATAGCTGGGTCAATAGGACCCGTCACGAGCCGTTTGCAGGTTTTAACAGCTCACATAGAGGCCGGGCGATCTTCGATAAATCGGATGATTTGATGGGCCTCTTTTGCCAGTTCAACCAATTCTGCCGGTGCGTCACCCGCACTATTGCTGACCTGTGCTTGTAATTTTTTGGCGATGTAGAGCAAGTGCAACGCACTAGACATGACTTTGGCTTGAAATTCGATCCGGCCCGGGTCACGATCGTATTCGGCCCCCGGTGTGCGCCAGCCACCCCATTCTTGGGTGTCGGTCATCACCACAGGAAAGGTGCCAGGAAACGGGTGGTGGGCGCATTCTTCGGCGGTTTGCCATTTGTTTTTGGCCCGCAAAATACGCCAATTTTCCTTTAGAGCAGCATCGGCTGAACCGTCACGCGCCTCGCCGGTTAGCTCCTCTGCCTTGAAGTCCCGACCCAGTCCAACCTCGTAGGTTATTCGAATAGGTTCGGGAACATCTTTGACCCAGTGCGGTTTTATCTGTTCAATGACCGCCCAGGTTCCTACGGGACCGACATAGACACGCTGATTTTTGTGGAATTCTGCTTTGGCCATTTTTATACGTCCTTCCCATTCGAAACGAAGCCATTCTGGCCGATGGGCGCTTAGCATCGCGTTAATTTTGGCGGTCGCTTTGGTCGCGTGTCAGGATGAGATCAGCGCTCTGTCTAGCCGACAAGGCTCGATCTTACGCGAAGCGCAGGAAAACGGCTATTTGAACGTGGTGACGGTCAATGCGCCGGTCACCTATTATGAAGGGCGCGACGGGTTGGCTGGCTTTGAATATGATCTGGCCCGGGCCTATGGCGAGCACTTGGGTGTCGAGGTGAAATTCCAAGTGGTTTCAACCATCGAAGCGGTCTTGCGGGCAGCGGAAACTGGTCAAGCTGGTTTAGCTGCTTCTGGGCTGTCAGTTACCGCAGAGCGCCGCGCGCATTTTGTATTTGGTCCGCAATATCGCAAAGCGGTGCCAGTACTGGTATGTCGGCGCGGGGTTCAGGAGATTTCAGAATTATCTGATTTGGCTGGTTTGAAGTTTCAATTGGCCGCAGGAACTTCGTTTGTTGATCTGTTGCAGGCGTTGCGCGCCACGAACGACGGCATTCCATCGCCTGAAATCGTCGCTAGTCCGGTTGAAGCCCTGTTGGCCGATGTGGCGGCCAAGCAGATTGATTGCACCATCGCTGATGACCATGTTTTTGCACTGCATCGGCGGTATTTGCCGACTTTAGAAGCGCGAATTGAGCTGAGTAAAGGTGTGCCGACCGCTTGGGTGTTGGGCGGCGGGCACAGCTGGCGCAATGCCAGCTTGGCACGAGATTTGGAACACTGGATGGCCCAGCCAGAAACCACGGCCTTGTTGGCTCGTCTGGAAGCCCGGTATTTTGCAGTAGCCGACACTGATTTTGACTATGTGGACCTGTCTCGATTGCGCCGGGCCATGCAAAAGACTTTGCCCAAACTGCGCCCTGACTTTGAGGCAGCGGCCAAGCGTTATGACCTGCCATGGAGCCTGTTGGCCGCTATTGCGTGGCGAGAGAGCCACTGGCGCGCCAATGCGGTCAGTCGCACTGGGGTGCGTGGTGTGATGATGCTGACTCTGCTAACGGCAAAGGAGCAAGGGGTGACCAACCGTCTGGATGCGGCGCAGTCAATCCGTGGTGGTGCGCGCTATTTTGCCAGCCTGATCCGGCGCTTGCCGGACACCATAGAACCCGACCAACGCTATGCCTTTGCGTTGGCGGCCTACAACATGGGTTGGGGTCATATGACCGATGCGCGCCAGTTGGTGATGGCGCGCGGTGGTGATGCCAACCAATGGGCCAATATCGCCGCCATCTTGCCTGAATTGCAGACCAAAGCGGTCTATAAGACACTGCCTCATGGCTATGCGCGCGGGCGGGAGGGTCAAGCCTATGTGCAGGCCGTTTTGAACTT
>JAJFFR010000060.1 GCA_021776555.1 Robiginitomaculum sp. | reverse complement strand
CCACGGATCGTTCAGTAACAACACGGCTGTCGGAGGTAATTGCCAAACCATGTGGCAAGCCAAACTTGTCCAAAACCGAAGTGCCAGATGCATCAATAGCGATGGCATTGGCCGAGGCTTTGCCATCATTACCAGTCAATTGGGTAGTGCCTTCCAACGCGCCAGTCGTCAGGTCAAACCGGCTGACAAAGGCATTTTGAGTACCATCCAACGTGCCGCCACCCGGTAGTGACCCGGCGGTGGAACCCACCGCGTATAACTTGCCATTACTGGATTCAACGCCATTGATCAGGTCGGTTTCAGAGGTGCCTAAAAATGTTGTCCACGTGCGAAGCGGGCTGCCGCCGCCGTCTTCATCGACCCGGACTAAAAACCCGTCTCGTTGGCCAGAATGTGTCGATAATCCTGCGCCCAACCCATTGGCCGCCCCAGCCGAACCACCGACCAGAATTGCCGCGCCATCAACGCGCAATGAGGTGATCTTCCCGTTATCCAGCGCTCCTAAATCATGCTGCCACAGTGCAGCATCTGCACCATTGGCTGAGGTAAAACGGGTGAGCTTGCCACTGCCATTTTCTTCGGTTGCCAGCAAAATATCGCCATTGCTATCCAGCGCAATCCCTTTGGCAAATTCGTCATTTATCGTGCCGATTTGCCGGCTGAACAGCACGGTACCGCTGGAATCGAGCGCCCGGATATAGGCGTCCTGCCCGCCATTATGGGTACCGGTAACCGCACCTTTGGTCGAGCCGGCAATGAATATCTTTCCATCGGCGGCAATGGTCAGGCTATTGGCCTGATCATCGGCGGTAGAGCCGAACCGTTTGACAAATTGTTCTTTGCCATTGCCGTCATATTTGATGATGAAACTGTCACTGCCGCCCAATTGTGTGGTGTCACCCAATGCACCGCTGATCTTGCCCGCCAACACCACCGAGCCATCAGCCCCAATGGCTAGATCTTTGACATCGACCTCGCCAGCCGCACCCAACCCACGGGTAAAGACAGTTTTCCCGGCGCTGTCATAGCGCACCAAATATATGTCTTCCTCCCCGCGTGGCGTTAACCCCGCAATTGCCCCATCAGAACGGACAATGGCATATATTTCGCCATTGGCACCGGTTTTGGTCGCCAAAAATGTGGTGTTGGCATCATCCGCAGGTTCCAACCGAGTTGAAAACTCTTGCACCGGTGCGCCGCCCGCTTCGCCGTCATATTTGACTAAGCGCGCCACCTCGCTTGTCCCGCCTCCTGTCGAACCAACCGCATAGATGGCCGGGGTGGAACTCGCCGCGACGAATTCCAACGGCTCCACATCACTCCCAGCGATTTTGAATCCATACCGGTTGCCTTGCACCACGCCGTCTTCATCCGGCTCGCCAAGTTTCACCCGCGAGAATGTCGAAAACAGGCCTGCGGCCGACAATTGCGTGTTGATATAATCGGCCACATTATCCAGCGTCCTGGTGGTTGCACCCATCCCGGCTAAATCGATATTGACCACCACATCACCGGTTGTTCGTTTCGCGGTAATGGTAAATTGCACGTCTCCGGCAAAACCCGGGATCACATCATCAAATGCGCCATCATGGATGGTTCCAGTTACATAATCAGCCCGATTGCGCTCGATAGCCAATGTGCTCTTGGCTTCGGTCTTTTTGGCGCCCTTCAAAAAAGACAATTCTTCAAAATCGGTTTTGGCTAAAAAGCTCTCTAACTGAACAATGCCTTCGCCCAAGCGGCGGTTCAACAACCTTCGTGCGCTGTCAGTAGTTGTTTTGTCAGCGGCATCAATGCCTAAGGACGTTAAGCGTCGTAACCCTTGGTAAAGGGCAAACAGTTTCTTCTGATCATCCGGGGCTTTGGTGTCGGAAAAACCTTCCAGATCTTCAAAGAAAAACTGACCGCTAGCCAGTGCTTTAGTCAAAATTTCCTGTTGGCCCAATGGTTTGGCAGCTGCTTCCCATGGTGGAGGAACCGATGTATCCGGTTTGGCCGTATTCGTTGCTGCAAGATTACTAGCATTGCCCAATGACAATTGCTGGACCTGCCGCCGGGCACTAGATGCCTGAAAGCTACCGAGCAATAAATCGGAGCCAACGCCCACGATTGGTGGCAAGCCAAAATCGGCCATAATACGAATTCCCAATGATTACAGTTTGATCTTCCTACAAACTCCCTGCAATTGCCTTAAGACAATGATGAAGAATGTCCCGATATCCGGGCAGATTATTTGGACAAAGTGGTTCAGGTTCGGTGACATTACCGACATTGCTGTGTAATCGTTTGGGTTCGACCAGAACAACGACAATTGGAAGTTCAGAATGTCCTACGAAACCGCCTTTTCGCTGATCAGTTTATCCGTCATGCCAGCTTGGGCGTTGTTGTTACTCGCGCCCAAAGCGTCCATTACGCGGCAATGGGCGCAAGCATCCTTCCTGACATTGGGGTTGGCACTGGTTTATGGATATTTCGTTGTGTTGGGCATGGCATTTGGCGGCGCAGCAGAAGGCGCGGGAATGTCCAGCCTGTCACAAGTCATGGCGCTGTTTACCAGCCCGGTTTCCATGTTGGCCGGATGGACTCATTACCTTGTATTTGATTTGTTTGTTGGCGCGTGGATTGTCCGCGATGCCGGACGCCGGAATGTGGCCCATCTTTGGTGTATTCCATGTTTGTTACTGACCTTTATGTTCGGTCCGTTGGGCCTCGCTTTGTATCTCATTATCCGTAAAATTTCTGGCAAAGGTGGGTGGTCTTTGGCTGAATAAAGCGCCGATCCTGTCCAATCCTTAATTTGACCAAAATCAGTTGAACCACTGATACTTGCTGCGATGGGTTGGAAAAACCGGGATGGCAACACGATGGGCGGCACGTTCAATAGACGCAGTATTCTACAAGCCACGGCCGCGTTGGCGCTAATTCCATCCACCGGATTGGCCCAAAGTGAAGTACTGTTAAAAACAATCCCCGCTTCCAATCAGCAAGTTCCCGCCATTGGATTGGGCACATGGCAAACTTTTGATGTTGGTTCCAATGTGGCTTTACGCCGCCAAAGGACCGAACTGGTCCGTATTTTTTTTGAGCTTGGCGGCCGAGCCATTGATAGCTCGCCAATGTACGGATCGTCACAAGCTGTGGTTGGCCACGCTCTTTCGCAACTGCAACACCCTTCACAACTATTTGCCATGGACAAGGTCTGGATACCAAACGAACGGAGCGGGCCGAGCCAAATCGACCAAACCACTCGGCGGTGGGCCATACCCCAATTTGATTTGTTACAGGTCCACAATCTTGTTAGCTGGCGTTCACATCTAGATACGCTTTTTGCCATGAAAGCGAACGGGCATTTGCGATATGTCGGCATCACCAGTTATGCCGGAATTCGGTATGATCAGATTGCCCGGATCATGAACGAACATCCGATCGATTTTATTCAAGTGACCTACAATATGGCCACCCGCCAAGCCGAAGACGTATTGTTGCCACTCGCCCAAGAAAAAGGAATTGCCGTCATTGCAAATCGGCCATTTCAGGAAGGGTATCTAATCGACAAAATGAAACGCAAGCCCTTACCCAAAATGGCCGCTGAAATTGGCGCCCGGAATTGGGCGCAATTCCTACTCAAATTTATTATTTCCCACCCAGCACTAACCATGGCGATCCCGGCAACTCGGCGCATTGATCATTTACGTGAAAATATGGGAGCGCTGACCGGCCCCATACCCGACCAAGTTTTACGGTTACGCATGATCCAAGCATTTGAAGCTCTATAACCTGGTTCCCTAGACCCAACATCACAACGGAAAAAATCATGCCCAAATCAAAAAAGAAAAACAACCCGCAACCCAACAGGCGTGAGTTGTTTAGCGGAACCTCGGCCCTCGCCACCGCCGCGTTGCTATCCGCCCAACCTGCATCTGGTCAAAACACAACTAATGACATTGCTGGCAAGTCTGTGTTGATTACCGGCACTAGTTCAGGATTTGGCCGAAGAACCAGCCTGCACTTGGCGCGCAATGGTGCACGGGTCGTTGCAAGCATGCGAAACTTCCAAAACGGGCAACGATTGGAAGCTCAAGAATTACGCGATATTGCAGCGGATGAAGGCCTGAAACTGTCGGTTGTCGAGATCGATGTCACTGATCCTGCATTGGTTGCATCTGGTGTCGCCCAAGCGCAAGAAATCACCAATGGAAAACTCGACGTATTGGTCAATAATGCTGGCATCGGGTTTGGCGGCCCAGTTGAAATGCACGATGAAGAAGCCTTGTTATTACAGTTTCAAACCAACCTTTTTGGCTATCACCGAATGGCCAATGCGGTTCTACCGCAAATGCGTAAAAGGGGCCAAGGTCAGCTTATTCAAATATCTTCGCAATTGGGCCGCATCATTTTGCCGAATATCGGCATGTATTGTGCTACCAAGTTTGGTATGGAAGCCATGTTTGAAGCGCTGGCATATGAGCTGGCACCCCATGGAATTGATGTCTGCATTATCCAACCGGGGGGCTATCCGACCAAAATTTGGGACAATGGCCGGGCTTATTTTTCAGATCTTCTCGAACGCTCACCCAGCGCCAAAGTTGAGGCGTATGATCATCATCTGCAACTGTCCAGATCACTGATGAGTGGCGCATATCAAACCGATCCAATGGATGTAGCGCGGGCCATTTATGAGCTAATTAGCCTGCCGCAAGGCAAGCGCCCGTTGCGCCGTCCGGTACACACCAATACCCAATTGACAGAGATGGCCAATCAGACCCATGCCAAAATTCAATCTTTTGCGATGGGCGACGGTTCGTATGCCGATTGGTACCGAGCCGTCACAGATTAACCTTCGCAGACCTGATAAAATTCAGCAAATTCCTTGCGATAATCTTCCTCGGTAAAGCTGGTATGGTTTTCCGGCTCGCTCGCTAGTTTTGCTCGGATGAATGCATAAAGCGCCCGCACGTCATCAGCCGCCACCGCACACGAGCTTCCAAACAAATTGTCCGCTTCTTGCAGGTCCACTTTGGTGTCATAAACTTCGATCAGCGCATTCCACGGCCAATGCACATAACGGATTTTATCCCGTAATATCAACTTCAGGCCATCTTGGTTGACTGCCCCATAGGCAAACGGAATTTTTGCCGCATTGCCGCGCTCCACATACAGAAATTCCCGGTTTTGGGATGCGGTTTCCGGTTCGGCCGATAATTTTGAAATGAAGCTCCTCCCATCAATTTGCGGGATCGCGCCAGTGGCTGCTTCAATTGGTTTGGCCCCAACCAAGTCGGCCAAGGTCGGCAGTAAATCAACCAAATGCACCAAATCATTCACCCGCTTGGGCTGTATCAATGCAGACATATCTGCGTTGCCCGTCGACCAAACCATCAGCGGAATTCGGGTTCCCCCATCATATAAAAATGCCTTGGCCCGGTATCCGATCGAACGATCGCCAGGGTATACTTCGGCCGAGGTGCCATTGTCCCCCAAAAACATAAACACGACCGGACGATCCGATTGCGCTGTAAGCGTAGTTACAATTCGAGCGATTTCAGTATCCAGTGCCTCGACCATTGCCACAAAATATGGATCCAGTTTTGGCTCTCTGCGATTAATTTTGAACTCATTACCTTGTGTGTTTTGGTGCCGAACCATTTTTGACATAAAATCCACCGGCAACTCCCGGTTGGAATGCAAATCGGCGGGCGGTGTGTGAAACGGCATGTGTGGATTTACAAATCCAACCCAATAAAACTGCGGTCCTTTATCCGCAAACTTTTCAAAGTCCGATATGATCGAGTTAGCAATTTTTGTGGTTTTATAGGTGGTTTCACGGCCCATTAATTTGCCATCTTCCACCCAATCATAATCATAGTACTTATAGGTATGATGCTGGCGTGGTGTTCCGGCAAAATGATCAAACCCTTGCAAGTTTGGATTTTGATCTGATCCGTTTTCATCATCGGCCAAGTGCCATTTTCCAATGGCGCTAAACCGATACTGATCTGCG
>JAJFFR010000059.1 GCA_021776555.1 Robiginitomaculum sp. | reverse complement strand
CATCGGCTTGCCCGAGTCAGGATGCGTGATGTTGCTAATTCGATTTGAATTAGGTGATTTTGGTGTTTTACGTGAGCCTGCTGCTGGCAACCCACCCCACGAATAGGCCGCACCATCTGGGGCCGCCACCGTTTCGGATTTGATGTTGACCATCACGGACCAAGGTACCACCGATATTTTGACCAAATCCGGGCTGGGGCTTTCATCGTGCATGGTATCGACGAAATTCATCGCTGCATCGCGCATGGTCACAAAGCGATTACTGGAAAACATCGAAGCCGTGTTATCCAACATCAATGCGACTTCAATCACCCGTAAATCACCCGCCATAGCTCTGGCTTCTGAATTCACATCTACTGAATTTACGCCGAGCAATCCACCAAACATGGTCGCAACGGCACCTTGCCCTGTCGCTCGAATTTCATTTTCCTGCGTATAGGTGAACGCAATTGTTGGATTGGTGATCCGGGTTCCGCGTTGGGCAATTTGGGCATTAAAAAACTGTGTGCCAATGTTAGTTGCATGAGCTTCACGATCAGCTTGGTCCATATTTGCAGCCAACAAATGCGCCCGGCCCGCCGCCAAAACGGAAGCGTCTAGTGCATCGCGCAATCTGGATCGTTCAACATAAGACCGTTGAAAATCAACCGAAACGCCGATCGCAATGGAGATCGGTAAAATAGAAAGTGCAAAAATAATGGCGACATTGCCGCCTTTTTCTCTACTAAATCGAGAAATCGACTGCCAAGCTTTTGAAATACCGTGCATTTTACCACCCTTCACTCTGCTTTCACTTTGAAAACAAGAGAGATTCGGTCAAATGCTAGGTTCAGAGGCCTAATTATTCTCTAAAATTTTAGCTATCCAAGACCTTAAATTACGGCACCAACACTAGTTTTCCTTGGGCTTTTCTCTCGTGAAGATCAGAAAATCCTTCCAGAAAATTCTCAAAAGGAATTTGCTTGGACACGGTAACTTGGATTTTCTTATCCAGATACATGTCTAAAATTTCCGCCATGTTTTCGGCGTGACCGGCTGGATCGCGCATCGCCCAAGCCCCCCAGAACACGCCGATAATACTGGCCGTTTTCAGGAGAGGCAGATTAAGCGGCATACGCGGAATATCTCCGGCAGCAAACCCGATCACCAGATATCGTCCATTAAAGCCAATGCTGCGAAAGGCTGGTTCTGCCAGATCTCCGCCAACCGGATCATAAATGACGTCGACACCTTTGCCTTCAGTGATTTCCTTCACTCGGTCTTTCAGGTTTTCAGTGGAATAATTGATGCAAATATCAGCCCCATGATCGCGGGCCGTTTGTAATTTTTCATCCGTGCTGGCACCCGCAATTACTGTTGCACCGGCTGCCTTGGCCAATTCCACTGTTGCTAGTCCCACACCGCCAGCGGCGCCCAATACCAAGATGGTTTCTCCAGCTTGCAAGTTGGCCCGTTGTTTCAAGGCATAGTGTGAAGTGGCATAGGTCGTGGTTAGCCCCGCACCATTGGCGAACGGCATTTCGTCCGGCAATGGGACTAAATTGGTTGCGGCAACCGCTACTTTTTCGGCCATGCCGCCATTCATAGTGTAAGCAATTACGCGATCACCCACATTCCAGCCTTTTACCCCTTCACCAAGCTCGCAAATTACACCGGCACACTCAGAGCCGGGAACAAACGGTAAAGGTGGCTTCATTTGATATTTGCCCGCGACCAGCAACAAGTCCGGGAAGTTTAATCCTGCGGCCTGCACATCGATAACGACCTGTCCCGGCCCGGCTTGTGGATCGGGTAGCTCGCCAAGCTCCAGCTTTTCCCAACCCTCATAGACTTTGCATATGACCGCTTTCATCGGCTTAACGGAATGCCTTTAGCGGCAGCGGCTTTGCCTAGAAACTTGATCGATTGACTGGAACCCGCCGTGTATTCCTCGGCACCTTCTGGAGCCACAATTTGGTCCCAGTTTTTGGCTACATTTTCCGGTGTTTGATCTGCATCATCTAGATAGATACCCGGTGTTTCTGTGATGCGTGCTTTGGCATATCCGCCCGCGCCAGCCGCCAAAACGGTACGATTGGGTCCATCTTCGCTGACCAGATAGACCAAACCAGCCGTTACGGATTGCGGAGTTAAAACGGACAATGCCTGTTCGGGCATCAGGTCTTCGGTCATCCGGGTTGCTGCGACCGGAGCCAATGAATTGACTCGGATGTCATATTTTGCGCCTTCTAGGCACAAGGTATTCATAAAACCAACCAATCCCAATTTGGCCGCGCCATAATTGGTTTGCCCGAAATTGCCGTATAAACCTGACGAAGAAGTGGTCATGGCAATGCGGCCATATCCGGCCTCTTTCATGATCGGCCAAACTGCTTTGGTGCAATTCACTGACCCCATCAAATGAACGTCTATGACCATTTGAAAGTCAGACAAGTCCATCTTGATAAAGGTTTTGTCCCGCAAGATACCGGCATTATTGACCAACACATCAATCCGGCCCCATTTTGCCATGGCCGCATCAACCATGGCCTGCACTTCGTCCATATTGGTGACATTGGCGCCATTAGCCATGGCTTCACCACCAGCCGCCTCGATTTCGGCAACTACAGTTTCAGCCGCAGAAAGCGAAGCCCCCTCGCCGTCTCTGGCTCCGCCGAGGTCATTGACCACAACTTTGGCACCGCGCGCCGCTAGTTCCATGGCATGCGAACGTCCAAGGCCGTTTCCGGCACCGGTTACAATCGCCACGCGACCTTCAAAAGAAATTTCCATCAATTCAAATCCTTATCCTGTAAAAAGCATGGTGAGCCACTCAGCGACCAAAGCGGGTTTTGCCACGCCTTCAATCTCCAAAGCAACGGTATAGGTAATCAGATACTGGTTCGGGTTCTTCTCAACCACTTCTTTGACCTGCACATTGGCTCGAACTTTGGAGTTCACTGGCACTGGGGTCAAAAACCGCAGGGAATTAAAACCGTAATTCACACCCATCATCACATTGGGCGGAGTCAACGTCAGATCTTGCATCAAATACGGCAAGAGCGACAGGCTCAAAAACCCGTGGGCAATCGTGCCGCCAAACGGCGTTTTGGCGGCCGCGACCGGGTCAAGGTGGATAAACTGGTGATCCAGTGTCGCATCGGCAAATGCGTTGATTCGATCCTGATCCACTTGCAACCAGTCGGAAGTGCCCAGATCTAGCCCGGTGGCTCCCTTGAATTCTTCGAGTGTAATTTCTGCCATTTTTTTCTCCTTGAGGATTAGGGTTTCGCGGCCATACCGCCATCCAGCGGTAAAATAGCTCCGGTTACATATGATCCAGCCTTTGAACACAAAAACATCATGGCACCGGTAACGTCTTCCGGCTGGCCCAACCGGCCCAGCGGAACTTCAGCCCGCATCATATCGGCCAGTTTTTCGTCTTCGGTGACAAAAGCCATCATCCGGGATGGAAATGGGCCGGGTGCCAGTGCATTCACCGTAATATGGCGCGCTGCTAATTCGTTGGATAAAATACGGGTCAGATGGTGTATGGCTGCTTTCGACGCGGCATAGGAATACGCACTATTACCAACGGCTCGACTGCCAACAAATGAACCCAAATTGACAATGCGCGCTGGATCATCTGCACTGGCATTGATTTGCAGCATCGGCAACAACCCCTGAGTCAGCGCAAACACGCCGGTCACATTGACCGTATTGATCTTGTCCCACGCTTTCCAAGGAAACTCGCCTAATGGCGCGCCCCATGTGGCCCCGGCATTGTTCATCAAAATATCTAGATGATCCGTTTGCCCGGCCACGCGTTCGACCAAATCAGCCACGCCCTGTTCGGATGATAAATCTCCCAACATGCCGGTGACGCGATCTTCGCCAAGTTCTGCATTGATGGCGGCGGCGGCTTCCTCGCAGACATTGCCCTTGCGTGATGCAATGAATACCCGACAACCCGCAGCGGCTAGCGCCCGGGTCGCCATTAACCCGATACCGCTAGCGCCACCTGTTATAAGGGTTGTTTTTCCTTTTATATCAAATAATTCCAATGGATTCATCATCTAAAACTAAACCTTGGCATTCAGGTATGAACGCAACTCTGTTCGAGCCACTTGCATCCGGTGAACCGCATCGGGACCATCGGCAAATCGTAAGGTTCGCAAAGCGGTCCACATATTGGCCAGCGGGGTATCTTGCGAAACCCCTAGTCCGCCATGCATCTGAATGGCTTCATCAACCACATCCAGCGCCACGGTCGGCGCGGCAACTTTAATC
>JAJFFR010000058.1 GCA_021776555.1 Robiginitomaculum sp. | reverse complement strand
TACGACGAGATTAAACCAAGATTGGGTCCACCATTACCCGGCGATCTGGGTGCGGCTTTTTTGACCAATGGACGGACTAGGGAAGTCCCTGATAATCCATTTGCCTATCGTCCGGCAGGGTTTCAAACGCCGGGTCCGAGTTCACAACGAGGCACACGAGTGCAGGTGTCACCCTCAGTCGAAATGGCCACCAAAGCTCGTTCTGCACCTTTGTTCTTTATTCAAAATGAAACACAAGCCAGCTCCAGTTTCGCAAAGGCGGATTTAGCAAGTGCTATCAATGCATCACCCTTCGATATCAGGTACAAAGAGAACCCCTCAAGCGTTTCTGTGCAAGAAGCCGTAAATGCATACGGTGATGACCCAAACCACCAACAACGAAAAGAAGCGTTTCTGGGCGCGAAGGTTGAGGAGGCGATTTATAATCCCCACCAATTGCAGCGCCCCATTTCACCTTTTCAGGTGATGGCAGGGACCATTATCTCGGCCAGTCTGATCACGGGTATCAACTCTGACCTGCCGGGGCAAACCATCGCGCAGGTCACTGAAAACGTCCATGACACAGTAACCGGCGACGTGTTGTTGATCCCGCAGGGTTCTCGGCTGATCGGGCGCTATGACAATGTGATCGCCTTTGGCCAATCCCGGGCACTGGTGGTCTGGAACCGGCTGATCATGCCGGATGGCTCTTCCATTTTGATCGAAAACCTGCCCGGTGTCGATCCAAGAGGCTATGCTGGACTGAAAGACAAGGTTGATTTTCACACCTGGCGCTTGATGAAGGCGGCCGTTTTGTCTTCCCTTTTGGGTGCCAGTGCCGAACTTGGTCGAAATTCCAATGACAATGAGATCGTAAATGCACTTCGTGATAGTGGGCAGCGCACGATTAACCAAGCCGGCCAGAAAATCGTTGAACTGAACCTGGATGTGCAACCCACCATCACCATCCGACCCGGCTGGCGATTGCGCGTCATTGTCAATCAAGACCTTGTTTTAGCACCCTATGGAGGATGACCCATGTCTGGACCCAAACTTAAAATCGCCAAAATGCCCGACACTACCTTGCTCAAAGTAAGCATTGCATTGGATCCGCCTCTAACGGCGGACCTTAAAACCTACGCCAAAATCTATGAAGCAAGTTATGGCCAAAAAGCCAGTATCACCGTTTTGATCCCGCTCATGCTGCGCGCCTTTATCGACAGCGATGCCAGCTTCAAAAAGGCCCGCCGCGAATTTGTAGAAAACCAATCCTGACACAACAGAGAAAAGGAGCCAGTCATGGCAACCATAGGACATTTTCATAAGACAAAAAACGGGTTTGAGGGCACCATCTCAACCTTGAGTCTGGCCCGTAAAGTTCAGTTTATTTCGAACACCAACAAAAAATCAGACGCCTCGCCAGACTATTTCATCAAAACCGGCCAATGCGATCTGGGTGTTGCCTGGCGCGACACCTCAAAGACAAAGAACCCGACTAATTATATCCGTGTCCTGCTTGACGACCCCAGCTTTACCGGACCGGTCAATGCCGCGCTCTTTGAACAAAATGGCAAGGCCGATCTGGTCTGGACACGTAAGCAGACCACACGAACAAACCAACCAGCCTGAAAAGCCCGCATTTCGCAACCAAGATCAGCGCATTACACACAAGACAAAAATGCGGACATATCACTGTACGATTTGAAGGTAGTTTAGTAGTGTTTTATGTGTTATACATACGTTTATGAGTGATAAAAAAGCGGACATAAAAGAGGACATTCACCCGGTCATTGATGATGGCGAGGACGTATCCTTGATGGAACCCCTGCTTGTCAGCTCCTCTGGCCCGCATCATGGCCGCTTGGCTGATCTTGCGCTGGAATTAGCCTCAAAATCAACTGGTCTGCGAAAAAGTCTTCCCAGCCCCATTGTCACGGCGCTATCTGATCTGGTTCGTTCGATGAACTGTTATTATAGCAACCTTATTGAAGGGCATGATACCCACCCGATCGAGATTGAACGGGCGATGACCGAAAACTATAGCAATGATCCAAAACAACGAAATTTGCAATTGGAAGCCAAAGCCCACATCAATGTACAGGCATGGATTGATACCGGCGCTCTGAAAGACCGTGCGGCATCAACTGACGGGATTTTGGAGTTGCATCAAAAATTCTGTGAACTTTTACCTGATGAGCTACTCTGGATTGATGACCCTCAACTTAAAAAGCTTGTACCCGTAATTCCTGGTCAAACCCGTGACCGATATGTAAAAGTCGGCCAGCATGTTGCGATCAGCCCTGGCGCGTTGCCACGGTTCATGGCCCGGTTTGAGCGTGCTTATTCAGGGTTGGGCAAAGTTGATGCCATACTCGCGGCAGCAACCGCCCATCATCGTCTGCTTTGGCTACATCCATTCCTGGATGGTAATGGCCGCGTGGCCAGATTGATGTCCTATGCCATGCTCGATGATGTACTGGACACCGGCGGCATTTGGTCAATTGCCCGTGGACTGGCCCGCAAAGAGCAGGCATATAAACAACATCTGGCGGCTTGCGACATTGAACGGCGCGGAGATCTGGATGGACGCGGTAATTTAAGTGAAGCAGCTTTAGCCAATTTTGCTCGCTTCTTTTTGGAAGCCTGCATTGATCAAGTCACTTTCATGGAGGGTTTGGTCCAGCCAGATCGTCTTCGCAGCCGGATATTGATCTGGGCAGAAGAAGAAATACGCACAGGTTCCCTGCCCATCAAATCGGGCCAACTTCTTGAAGCGATCCTTTATCGAGGCGAATTGCCCCGTGGTGAGGTTGGTGGCCTGCTCGGGGTTACCGACCGCCATGCACGCCGGATCACCTCAGCACTGTTGGACAAGGGCGTGTTGTCATCAAAAAGCATTCGAGCGCCGTTGCGATTGGCCTTTCCAGCGACACTTGCATCAAGATGGATGCCGGGATTATTTCCTGACCAGGTTTGATCACAGATGAAACCCAAGAGTTATTTTTCCAGCAGATCACCCGTGGTGCAGTTCAGCCGGTCGCAAATGGTCTCCAACGTATCAATCGTTATATTTTGCATCCCCTGTTCCAGACGGTTTAATGTTGATTGACCAACGCCGATCCGGCGAGCAAATACAACTTGAGTCTGGTTGGCTCGAAGGGCACGCAAGTTTGCCGCTAAGTTTTTTCGAAAGCGATTCACCTCAAAAGATATGCCATTGAGTTTTATCCACATGTGGATATTATGCATATATGGATAGAACCCTGATTAAACTGATAGGCGACCGATTACGCCAAGCCCGGATATCTCGCGGGCTATCGCAAGCCAAACTCGGCGAGGTATTTGGCGTTACATTCCAGCAAATTCAAAAATATGAAAGCGGCCACAATCGGATTAGCGCCGATAAAATCTGGATCGTTTGTCAGGCACTAAACCTCCCCATCAGCCATTTCTACGACGATCTGCCATTTCCTTTTGAGGACCAGAAAACCGATGAAACGGACACGATATCGAAGTTAAGAAAAGTATCTGGCCAAGCACTCAAACTCAGTATCAATTTTGACAAAATTGAGCGATCAGACATAAGACGAAGCATCGCCAACGTGGTTGCTGCCTTGGCTGTTGATTGAAAGATTTATTGCACTCAAAACAGAGCACAGAAATTCACCAAGCCCCCCCCACAACCTCATAACTTCCTTTATTTATTTGTTTGAGTTTTGGGCACTTACTTTGATATGATCAAGTCTCCGCAAAGAGAGGCTTTTTGCTTGGATCAAATACCCATCACAGACATCGAAGCCGCCACGAGGATCGCTGCTCAAATAGTCAAGAAACATGGTGATGTCTATTGGCCAGTGTTTGCCCGTATGGAGAAGGAACTAAAAGATCGAAAGTCACGTCTTGACCGACTAGCCAAGTTTCAACCGTTCAACAAATAGATTTCAAATCTCGAGCAAACCCCATGGGAACTGGGTGCGCAATCTTCATCAACTCGGTACGGCGATATACCATTGAGCCGCCATCACCGTAATTGGGTCTGGAGTTTTTGTGGCCCATCAGTAAACAGCGCAAACCGTAATCCAGGCCAGCCTCCAGCATCCGCTTTTCAAACGAATGTCGAAACGAGTAAATGCGGTGCTGGTCCGTTGGAAACAGCTTCCTGGCTCGAAATGCCTTCATCAACGATGCTGACAGCAAATTACCTTTATCTTGATAATGCGGGAACCCATTTGGCGCTTGCTTGAATGCTTCAAGCGATACGCCAACCAAAGGAATATCCCGGATCGAAGATGCGGATTTTAATTGCCGTTCAGAAGTTGGTTTGATTTTGATATGCGGAACCTCGTGATCCAGAATAATGTGTTCTGATCTTAAATTGGCCAATTCGCTGGGCCTGCACCCGGTTTCGATCAAACCAAAGACGATAAGCACCGCCTCTGGCTTCAAATCTTCGAATAGTTTTGGCAGAAGAATACGCGACCTCACCCATTGATCGGCAAACGGCGGTACATCCCTAATGCTGTTATCAGTGAAATGAAGATTGCGAAACGGGTTCTCTCGCCCCTCTTCGCCCACATACTCCCAATACACCCGGTACAGTTTGCGCAAGTTCCCCAAATCCCGGTTGGCGCTGTTGGCACTTAAACCCGGCTTTCCCTTTTTTGGCGTTAACCGTTCACCCCACCAATTATAAAAATCACGGCCTTGCTTGCGGGTGATCTGATCCATCGGCAGATCGCCATATAATTCCACAAAATAATTCACCGCCCGTTGTTTGACTTTGCGCCAGGATTTCTTCTGGTTTTCTGACTTCCCCAGTAACTCACTCAAAGCAATTTTCTCGCAATAGATATTCAGGGCATCTGTGATAGACACAGTTGGCATTTGGGCACCACCTAACACGGCTTCGGCTTCTACCCCTTGGTTGATTGTCTGTTTCCCGACATGGGTTAACCGCTCAATGAGTTCTTGTAATTGCGCTGTTTCAGCCAGCTCATTCACAGGCGTATAAATATATCCTCTAGCCATGGCGCGGCGCTTGGCTACTTCATATCGTTGAAGAGCATTGGCAGTTTGCCCGACCAACAGCTCCGACAAGCCTAAATCATTTTCAGCGCCCAAGCTGACCCAAAAATGATCGTCAGCCTCTACCAGCGCATCTCGTCTCGCTCTGGCTACTTCCAATGACGCTGTTCGCAAGGATGTTCGGATTATATTGCGGGTATCCAAATGAGCATAACACTGCGGAACACGCCGTATGTAGTGCCAGCGTCCATTTCGATTGAGCAAAAACTGGTCTAAATCTCTCATCAGGGTCCAAAAGTACCACAATTTGTTACACAAGATGTTACACAAAACAAAGGAAACGGCAGGAGCGTGGGATGCTCCGTGACAATAACCGCCTATTATCAATAGGTTATTCTGTATTTGAGAAAGTATAATGGTGCGGCCGAGAGGACTCGAACCTCCATGTCGTAAGACACTGGAACCTAAATCCTGACCCCGGCCATAATTTATTTCCCTAGACTGGAATGACTCGACACAACTGACTAGGGTCCCTCTGCCAAAATGATCATGGCCACCAAATCTGCTTGTTCCAAGTGTACAAAATGGTTGGCATTTTTGATGATGTGCAGTGTCGAATTTGCAAATAAATCATGGAACTCCTGAGCTACACCTACATTCAAAGTTTGGTCGTCTTGCCCAAAAATAACTCGCACGGATCCTGAATAGTTGCGCATGTCGTCTATCCTTTTGGCACGCGCTCTGACTTCGGCACGCAAAACAGCAGCCGCGCTTAGAAAGCGCTTTTCTAGCATCGTAAGATTGTTCAAGAAAAAGTTCTGCATATGTGTCTTTAATCGTTGGGTCCGTGAAAAATTTGGTCATCTGTTTCATGTAGACCTCTCGCCAGAAATGTCGGTTTGTCTTGGCTTGAGTGGCGATCGCATTTTGCTCTTCACCAGAGCTTGCAAACTTTTGAATGTAATCAGGCGAAACCAGAGCGTTGCTTGGCCCATAGACCGTATTCAGCAAGATCAATTTGTCCATTTGCTCAGGCTGGTTCAGTGCCCAATCAATCCCGGGCAAACCGGACAGGTCATGAGCCACCAATGTAACCTTTGGGCCACCCAATTGCTCAATGACGGCTTGCAGATCCACAGACATGCTCGCAACATCATAAACATGCGCTGCCGGCTTGTCAGATTGCCCCCAACCAAGGAAATCAAAAGCCACTACATGATGGTTTTTGGTAAGGTGCGGAATGATCAAATCATAGGCTCGCAAATTATCAGGAAACCCGTGCATCAAGATGATGGTGGGGCCAGATTTTGAAGATGCCCTGCCAAATTCTCGCACATAAATACCAAACCCATCCGGGCGTTTGATGGTATGTTCCGTATAAGTGATTTTTTGATTGAATTGCTGTGTATGACGTTCAACAAACTTAGAACGATCTGACAATTGCACAGGACTGCAACCAAACAAGAATACAGCCAACCCCAAAAGGGCAACTAAGAGAAGTTGCCCCCTGGAGCTGGTTTTCGTTTGCGCCATCATTTGGTTGAGACTGGCTCAGCCAACACAGGTTTATGTTCCTTGTTGATCATTTCTGAATAGGTCACAAATTTGAACGGATCAAAAAACTGGATTGAACTGCGCAAGCGGTCAGCGGACTCTTGCTTTATCTGGATGATTTCTTGATCAGCCGGGAAACGCTGCTCGGCGGCGACTGCCAAATGTAGGGCTAGTTCATTGTCACCATTGGCAATTATTTTTTGCAAGGCCTTAGCCACCTGTTTGGGTGACAGGTCCAGATAAACCGCCAGCAGCCGCCCATATTCAACTGAAGTCAAATTATAGAGGCCACCCGGCTCTTGCCCGGTTTTGTCTTCTTGCCAGATACCAACCATGTGGTCAGCCGTTCGCGCGATAATATGTTCACGTGGTGCCAAATAGGACAGGTATACTTCCGGGTGTGCCTCTAGACCCGGTGGGATCAAGTTCAGGCGCATGATATCCTTGGCCGAATACCCGTTGCGAATATGGTGCCGGGTCGTGGTCACCAGCCATTGATATGCAGTCCTGAACTGTTTGATCTGGGTTGGCCCGTATAGTTCAGTCAGTGGGTAATGGCCGTGCAGAATGTGTTTGGGCTGACGTTTGATCACTTCATCCATGGTGGCCATTGCCCCATCCATAAAGCCCTCTTCCACCCACGGTTCGCCATAATATGGCATTAAAATATCGCCGACAAAAATTACGCCTAATTCGGCAAAGTTGATCAACATGGCATCTTCGGTTTCACCGCCTTCAACCGGGATCAACTCGACCCGGGTCTTGGCAATCTCAACATCCGTGCGTTCGGAAATTGTGATATCGGGCTGATAGTTTTCAACCCATGCATGGTCGAAGTTCGCGCCACGAAATTGTTGATAACTATGATTGCGCAATACCCGATCCACTGTTCCCGCATAGTTTTCGCGACCATAGACTTTCAGGTTAGGATTGAGCGCTCTTAAATATGAAAGCCCCCCAATATGATCCCAATGGGCATGGGTCGCGATCACTGTGGTGATCGGTGGCAGTTCAGTATGATGGACTAACAAAAACTCATGTGCGGCTTGCAAGGATGCGGGTTGGGTACCTGCATCGATCATGATCAGTTCATTACCATTATTCGAGACCACAAAGAAAATATCGGAAAACCCGAAGCCATGAACAGAAAACACTCGCCCCGGCACCACTTCACGTAAAGTTGGAGTGGCCGACATTGTCGCTCCTGCGTCTAAGGTGGTCGTAAACCAACCCATAAACAGGCTTTTGG
>JAJFFR010000057.1 GCA_021776555.1 Robiginitomaculum sp. | reverse complement strand
ATCACCGCCCTCGGCAATGGGTTTGCCCGGACCGTCGCCTTTCTTGTTGGATACCGTTCCCGAGCCAACAATAGTCCCGGCGCACAAAGGTCTGGTCTTGGCCGCGTGCGCCACCAAAACACCAAAATCAAAGGTCATATCCACACCGGCATCGGCCCGCCCGAACGGCTGTCCGTTCAAGGTGACCAAAATCGGCAATTGCACTTTGCCATCCCGCCAAGCCTCGCCCAACTCATCCGGTGTTACCGCCACGGGTGAAAACGCCGACGAAGGCTTTGATTGCAAAAACCCAAACCCCTTGGCCAATTCGGCCGGGATCAATCCCCGCAAGGATACATCGTTGACCAACATGATCAGCCGTATCTTGCTGGCCGCCAACGCCGGATCTGCGCCCATGGGCACGTCATCGACAATAACCGTGACTTCCGCCTCCATATCAATGCCAAACCCTTCGTCCTGCGGCATTTCAATGCCGTCTCGCGGTCCCAAAAAACTGTCTGATCCGCCTTGGTACATCAAAGGATCAGTCCAAAAAGAAGCCGGGATTTCAGCGCCCCGCGCCTTGCGGACCAATTCCACATGATTGACGTAGGCCGAGCCATCGACCCATTGATAGGCCCGTGGCAGCGGTGAAGCGCACTCGCGCTCATGAAACCGTTCAACCGGAACTGCGCCCGCCTCAAGGCTTTGCGAAAGAGCTGCCAATTTTGGTCCGGCCTCGGCCCAATTATCCAATGCAGCCTGCAAGGTCGGTGCAATCAACCCAGCATCAGTGCAGCGCGTAAGATCATTCGACACCACGACGAGACGACCATCTCGTCCATGTTTTAGGGAAGCCAGTTTCATTGTCTTTTCCTATTTTTCATTGGTTGAAATTCAAATGTAACAGTCGTTACCATATATAGGTCTTACCGCGGCAAGCAAAGCAAAATGCTTGAATACACACGTTTTCAATCGTCAACATCCGCTATGCCAGCAGTCTGAGCGCCCAAAAATTCAATAATACTTGCGGCAATCTGATCCGGTTGCTCAGGCAATAACGCATGTCCAGCTGGGCCAATCGACACCACATGCACGCGATTTGGATATGACGCTTTCAGCAAATCTGACGTTGTCTTGGCCGGCGCGATGCGATCCTGCGCGCCCTGCAAGACCAACATAGGCGCGCGATCACCCGCTGCCTCCCAATCGGCCAGAGGCGTATATTGTACCGCCGCCACCTGCAATGCAGCAGCTGGCGCATACCATCCGTTCACCCAGGATGGGGGCACGGGGTTTGGGTCGGCAAAAAAGGCATATTTGATCTCGGCCAACCGCTTGGGCGGTGGCAAGAACCATTTGAAACAATTCTGCAAAGCCTCGACTACGCGTTGCCCGGATTGCAGTTTCTGCGCTCCCCCCGCCGCAATCAGCACCAACCCGCCCACATTGTCCGGATATCGGGTCGCCACAGCCCGCGCTACGCGGTTGCCAAAAGCATGCCCAATCGCAAATGCCAAATCATCCCCGGTTGCGCCATCGGCGATCATTGCGGTTACCGCATCATCGGCCAGGGTAAACAGGTCCGTTTGCTTACCATCGCTCCTTTGGGTCGAAACTCCGACCAAACGGGACTCGACGGCAATGGTTCGGTACCCAGCCGTATTTAGCGCGCCGACAAGCGGATTAAAATCTGCAACCGAGCGCCCAAGGCTAGCCAAAAGCAGCACTCTTGGTCCGGTGCCGGAGCTGTAATAGCCAATACGCGCTCCATCCGGGCGCTCAACAAAAGACTGCGCGCCAATTGGAGTAAGGGACGGTTGTGGACGAACCCAAAACCCATACGAAACTATTCCAAGGACCAACAAACCTACAATCAACAGTCCTAAGCGTTTCATGTGGATGACCCTTTGCTGGTGGAACTATTTGGAATCAGTGGGTAAAATCAGCACTCGGTAGCCCTTACCCTTCTGCATATATTTAGCGGCATACCCTTGCAAATCGGCTTTGGTAATCGCCCGCAAATCAGCTTGACGGGTCCGCATGTTTTGCATTTCCTGCGAGTTTGTTTGAGCGTAACTTGCCAATTTCCACCAGAAAATATTGTTGTCAATATCGTCTTCGTTCTGGGTCAAAATTGGCAATCTAGCCACCAGCATTTCTTCATCAGAAATCTGGCCCTGGGCCATTTGTGCGATGACTTCATCCACAACATTGATCATTTCCGGGATTTTTGAAGGCTCTACATCAATGTTCAAACCGATATATCCAAAATCGGTAAAGGCTTCTGGCAACTCCCAAAATACAGATATCGGGTACGCCCGAATACCAGCCACTTTGGCGCTGGCCGCAATTTTACTCTCCAAAATAGCATCTGCCACACGAGTTAAAGCCGTAATACCCGGTTGTGAAACACCCGGTAATGCCCAATGCATTCGCACTCTGGCTAATGGATCTTCGCCCGAAAAATTCAAAGTGATCGGGCTTTCGTCAGTCGCAAAAACAACCGCCCGGCCTCCATCAGAAGCACGTGGCAACCGCTCTCTCTCCGCCAGCGCGCCAAAGGTTTTGGCAACAATCTGTAGAGCCTGATCTTGATCGATATCACCGACGATCGAAATTTCGATCGAAGCGTGATCTAGTATCTCACCAATCCAGTTTTTTGCGTCTGCAACTTTCAAGGAAAGCATTTGATCACGTTCTGGCCAGCCAAAGCGATTGTCGTTGGAACGGATCAACATCGGTGCTTTCCAGTCACTGACACTTCTAGCATTCGCGTCTTTGGTCGCATACATGTCATCTACGGATTTGAAAAAATTGGCGGTTGGTTGTTCGCGCCAAGCCGCATCTGTTACGTACGCCGCACTCAATTGCATCTGCATTTCGAAGTCATCCAGATCCGTTACGCCATACAGATTGAGATTATGATCATTCATTTTGGCTGAAACGCCCACTGTACGTCCCGACAATATCTGTCTGATCTCGCCAATATCATGTTTCTGCAAACCGCCAGCCATTAGGGCGTATTGCGCCAACCCGTTCAAACCTGGAGCATTTTGCGGCTGTGACGAGCGACCTGCACCGAGTGAGACATTGACCTGTACCCGACCGGGTTCAAAGGCGCTGTGCTTGTAATTCAACATCACATTGTTGGCAAAACGGAACCTATGAATATCAAAATCTGCCACATGGTCCTGCCAGACTACGCGACCTGCCTTCCCAAAGTTGGTGTAAGCGAATTCCAGCTTTATTGGCTCTACTGGTGCAGCCAGTTCAACCTGCTTGGCTTGCAACCATGTTTGTTTCACCTGCTCGGCTGTGGCATCGGTGTTGGTAGACATAAAGATCAGTGGATCGCCATCCGCCCAATAGGAACGTAGTTCCTGCAAGACAGTTTCCCGGTTCAGTTCTGTCGCCAAATCATTGAAACGATCCAGTTCACTTTGGGCTGACGTATAGACCAGATGCCCGGCATAAGCGCGCAAAATTTCATCGGCAATAATTGCTGAATGTTGGTTCTCAGCTTCTTCCGCTGTTTTTTGCATGCCCGTTCGAAAATTAATAATGGCCGCATCAAGCTCTGCTTGGCTAAACCCAAATTCCAACGCATAGCGCAACTCTAATGCAGCCATGGCCAAACCCTGACGCCACGTTTCTGGCGGGGCTTCAACAATCATGCTGCCCCCAGCAACCAATGCGGCCGGATTGGAACTTTGGCTTACCCCATAGGCTTGGGCAGAGGTAAATGGCGCGCCAGTACTTTGCGCGATCCGATCCAGTCGTAGATTCAGCATATTGTTGGCAATTGCGCCCACCATAACCGCGCGTCGCGCTTCATCACTGTCTTGTACAATTCTTGGTTTGACTAACTTCAAGATTGAAAATTTGGTTTCAAGCGTTTCGTGAGCGAATACCTCTGCATCCAACCCTCTTTCTTCAATTCGACCCCGGTCAGGCTCTGCAGAACCAAATCCTGCCTTTTCCCAGTCATTGAATTTGGTCCGAATTCGACTTTCCATTTCATCCAGACCAAAATCGCCGACAACAATTAAGATGGATCGCTCTGGTCTATAATATCGCTCATATAAGCTAAAAATATCGTCTCTCGTGATTGTACCTAGCACTTGGGTGTCACCGATCCACTCGCGGACTGTCGAACGCAAATGGGGAAAAGCAAAACGAGTGTTCGCTCGCACCGATTGCCAATCCGGACCTTGGCGGCTTCTATTTTCGCCGAAGACCTTAATCCGTTCCTGCTCCAGTAAATTTGGCTCAAAAGCTAATTTATCTGCGATTTCACGCATGAGAAACAAGCCAGTATCCAATTGCTCAGGCTGCGCATCCGGCAGGTTCAAGCGGTATATGGTCCGTTCGGCATCCGTGCTTCCGTTAAAGTCAGTTTTGAAATCCAGCTTTTGTTCAGCCAGCAGTTGAGCAAATTCGGCTTGCGGCAGACCTTCAGATCCTTGAAATGCCATATGCTCGATAAAATGAGCTAAGCCCTGTTCATTGTCCGATTCATGGATGGAACCAAAATCAATCTGAAACCGAATAGTTGCGTTATTTTGCGGCGTTTTGTTCTGTGCAATGGCATAGCGCATGCCATTAGCCAATTGCCCGTATCGAACGCCTTGCACGACCGGAAGCGAATTATTTTCATGGGCCCATATGCTGGAATCACCGGACGATGGCGACACGATTTCACAGGCAGATAACAACAGGAACAAGCTGGGAAAGACCCAAGCCAAACGTACAATACTCATAGAATAGGCTCCACAAAATTCGGGTGCAACTTGCCGCAAGGGCTAATCCGATGCAACCGGGTTTTCCGGTATATTCCAGCTATTTTTTGCTTGCGATAAGCCTACTACAGACAAACGCTTATGCGACCAGCATACCTCGGATCATAAAGTAGATCAGGGCAGCCATCACGCCAGCTACGGGCACTGTGATGAGCCAAGCTGCGGCGATTTTAAGCAGTATGGAACGTTTGACCAATTCCTTGCGATAGTAGCGCAGTAGTTTTTTTCGTTCCTTCTTGTATAAATTGGCACTGGCGCTTCTGGCTTTTAAGGCTTGCAGCATGATGTTTTTGTCATGCATGCTAGCCGCCTCATACCGATCCAAAAACTCATCTACGGCGTCTGAATCTTCGCCATCATGGTGATCCCTGATCTCGTCCAGCGTACGCTCCCAGTTGGCTTCCAAGTACTCCCGCAAAAATCCAATGCCAAACACACCGCCAACCGCAATATGCGTGGAGCTAACTGGCAAGCCCAACTGTGAGGCAATGATCACCGTTATGGCGGCAGCCATGGCAATGCAAAAGGCACGCATCTGGTCCAGTTCGGTAATTTCGCTGCCAACCGTCCGGATTAGCTTGGGTCCATATAGCGCCAAGCCAAGGGCAATACCAATGGCTCCAACCATCATGACCCACATCGGGATCGCAGCTTTGGATGCCACGCCGCCATTGATTACGGCATCATAGATGGCTGCCAACGGCCCAACCGCATTGGCAACGTCATTGGCTCCATGCGCAAAGCTGAGCAAAGCAGCCGCAAAGACCAGTGGAACAACAAACAGGGTGTTGATGCTAGCTCGCGTATTTTCAAGCTTGTCGGCGGAGGTCGCAATCACCGATCTAACCGCAAAAAATACAATGATGGCGGCGATAAAACCAATGCCGGAAGCTTCTAAAAAACTAAATTTCCACAGCCTTTTTAGGCCTTTCAAGATCAGATAGGTCGCAAACGCCCAAGTCATTACTGATACTAGGTAGGGCACCACACGTTTGGCCGCCTCTACCATATCGGTTCGGTAAACAATTGTCCGCTTAATCAAATACAAAAACCCGGCCGCAATCAGTCCGCCCATAACCGGCGAAATCACCCAACTGGCGGCAATTTTGCCCATGGTCGGCCAATTGGCAATTGACCAACCGCCTGCTGCAATCCCAGCACCCAACACACCGCCGACGATCGAGTGCGTAGTTGAAACGGGCGCCCCGGCCACTGTCGCAATGTTCAACCAGATCGCAGCGGCCAGCAATGCGGCCATCATCAACCAGATAAAGGTATCGCTGTCGGCAATCATTGCGGGGTCGATCACCCCTTTCTTGATTGTGCTAACTACATCCCCGCCCGCTATTAGAGCGCCGCCTGCTTCAAAGATAATTGCAATGATGATAGCACCGGTCATGGTGATGGCATGTGACCCAACTGCTGGACCAACATTGTTGGCCACATCATTGGCCCCGATATTCATCGCCATATAGCCGCCGATCATTGCCGCTATAATCAACAACATCCCTTGCGGACCCGAGGCCAAACTCTGACTGGCATAGAGCATAATTCCGACAATAAACAAAAGGGCCGTGCCCAACCGGAACAATTCCCCCCGGTGAATAGACGTGGCTTTTTCGATTTCCCGAAAATTCTTGAATTCCATGCCCACAGCTCCCCAAGCAAGATTGTAGAAATGATTCATGTCTGCCGAAACAAAGCAAAATTGGAATCACAAAAGGTATACGTGGGTTTGATTTTGGTTCAAGGGAGCAGCCGGTATCTGGTTACGCTTTCTGTCATAAAACTGTCACACAATGCTCGGCAAGAAAACATCAGCAAAGCGATATTTAGTGCATGAAGACAGATAACCGGTTGCCAGTTGATCTCAACGATCCATAATAGTAGTCTTCGGCTACCTTGTGACCCGATTACAACATTGGCTGAACAATACTTGAAGCACAAAATTGTAGATTTCCAATGACCAAATCTCACACACCTTGGGTCGTCCTAAAATTTGGCGGCACAAGCGTAGCCACCGCCAAAAACTGGGACTCGATTGAACAAATTATCCGTCAGCACCGTAAAGACGGCAAGCGGATCATTATTGTTCATTCGGCTTTGGCGTTGGTTTCTGACTTGCTGCAAAACGCCATCCAAGAAGCCATTTCGGGCAATCATGCGCCAACAATTGACCGTATCTGGACAATTCACCATGAATTGGGCGAAGCCCTAGGCGTCGAATTTAGCACGCTACTCAAATCAGATATTCACCGGCTGAAACAATTGCTCTCTGGCATTGCGCTAACTGGCGAAGCTAGCGCTCGCGTGAGAGCCAAAGTGATGTGCTTGGGCGAGTTGATGGCAACTCGAATGGGCGCGGCGCGATTGCAGCAAAGCGGCCTATCTTGCACATGGGTTGATGCCCGCCAGCATTTAATTGCCTCGAAAACAACGCGGGAAAACGAACCCTACCAATACAGCGCAGCCTTGTGCGATGATCAACCGGATGCCGACCTTCAGCAAAAACTACAAGATGTTGATGCGCCGATTGTGCTGACCCAAGGATTTATCGCCGGCAATGAAGCTGGCGAGACTGTCCTGCTGGGTCGGGGTGGCTCTGACACCTCCGCCGCGCTGTTTGCGGCCAAATTACAAGCTGAATTCCTTGAGATTTGGACAGATGTGCCAGGAATGTACAGTGCAGACCCAAGACGCATCCCTTCGGCCCGCCTGCTCAAAGACTTGAGCTATGACGAAGCGCAGGAAATTGCCAGTATGGGCGCGAAGGTCATTCATCCACGGGCTATTCCTCCAGTTCGTCGGGCTGGAGTTCCTGCTTTAATCAAATCCACTGGAATGCCCCATAGTGGTGGCACATTGATCTCCGGAACACCGCTGGATACATCACCACGGGTCAAAGCCATTGCGGTTCGCTCCGGCATAACCTTGGTATCGATGACTTCATCGGCAATGTGGAATGTACCCGGGTTTTTGGCCAAAGCATTCACTGCTTTTGCTGACAATGATTTGTCGATTGATTTGGTCTCGACCTCAGAAACCAGCGTAACCGTATCACTCGATGCCCAACAAGAATCAGAAGCTGAAAATTTAACTCGGTTGATCGCCGATCTAGAAGGCATTTGCCGGGTTAAAATCATCAAAGGATGCGCCACCGTTTCACTTGTGGGCCGGGAAATTCGCACCATCCTGCACAAACTGACCCCGGCCCTTGAATTGTTTCGCGAGCACCCGGTTCGGCTGTTGAGCCAAGCGGCAAATGATTTGAATTTCACCGTGGTTGTGGATGAAGAACAGGCACACACTTTGGCGGCTCGACTGCACGATCTTATGGTCGAAGTGGAAATGGATGACCGGGTATTTGGCCCGGCCAGTGATTCCAGTGATCAACCCAAAGCGGCAACGACCACCAAACCAATCTGGTGGCAAGACAAACGGCAGCACCTGCTTGACCTGATGCAGGACAAAGGCGCTGCATTTATTTATGACCTTGAAACTATTGATAAAAGAGCAACATCTCTTGCTGCGTTAACATCAGTTGCGCATAGTTTTTACGCGATGAAAGCCAATGGTCACCCGGCGATATTGAAGCGAGTGCTGGATGCCGGAATGGGCATAGAATGCGTATCTCGCGGCGAGATCGAATATATATTCGAGTATTTCCCAAATATCGATCGGAACCGATTATTGTTCACACCCAACTTTGCCAGTCGGAGCGAATACGAATTTGCACGCAAATCCAACATTCGGATCACATTGGATAGCTTGCACCCGATCGTCCAATGGCCGGAATTATTCAAAAACGCCAAGCTAAACCTGCGGGTTGATCCTGAACGCTCGCGTGGTCATCACCGCCATGTTCATACGGCCGGTGTTCGCGCCAAATTTGGCATACCGTCAACGGATATTCCACAAATTTGCCAAGTGGTCGGTGATGCCGGGGCGATTATTGATGGATTACACGCGCACGCAGGTAGTGGTATTCTGGACCCAGATCACTGGAAAGAAATCGGTACCTATCTGACCCGACTGCAAGAGTATTTCCCGAAACTAACCCAGATCAATCTGGGCGGCGGCTTGGGCATTCCCGAACGCCCCGGCGCACCCAGCCTCGACATGGCAGCGTTGGATGCAGGCTTGTTATCGATCAAAAAACATTGCCCCGACATTGAATTATGGTTGGAGCCAGGCCGCTATGTGGTGGCCGAAGCCGGTGTATTGCTAGCCAGAGTTACCCAAGCCAAAACCAAGCAGCACATCCGTTATGTTGGCGTGGAAACCGGTATGAACTCCCTGCTTCGCCCGGCGCTCTATAGCGCCCGTCACGAAATTTTTAACCTCACTCGACTGGATGAAGTCGTAGAACCACACCCAGTCAATGTGGTTGGACCCATTTGCGAGTCTGCGGATGTTCTGGGCGTTGACCGGCACCTGCCCCCCACACAAGAGGGTGATATTTTGCTGATTGCTGACGCCGGAGCCTATGGGGCTGTGATGAGTTCGAGCTATAATATGCGCCAACCAGCCGAAGAGTTTGTTATCTAATCGTCCGATTGGACCGACTGGTATCGCTCAAGACAGTCGAACGCCAACAAAATGTCTTCAATTTCTGGCTTTGAAATACCAGTAGGGTCAATACCAGCCGCGTGCAATTGCCAATAGACACGCGCGCTTTTTTCGAAGACTTCAAGTAAATCAAATGCATGGGCCAAACTTGTGCCCGTCGCCAAGCATCCATGAAATTGCCACAGCACCAGATGGTGTAGCTTGACCTCCTCGGCGGATTTCAAGCCCAATGTCAAAGACCCGGGCAATTCATGTTCAACAAAGCCAATGCCTTCGGGCAGAATCAACCGGGCCTCACTTTGCAGGCATAGGATTTTGTCTGAAATTGCTTTAGAATCTTCCATTCCCGCCACATGGCACAAAGCAATCAGGCGCTCTGGGTGGGTGTGTAAGATGGCTTTATCATCAGGGCGAAACTGCTCCAAAGCGTTATGGATGGCACAATGGGTTGGCAGTTCCATAGTGGGTTTTTGGTTTCCAGCCAGCCAACAATAATGTTTCGCATCCTCGCTGATTTTATAAAGACCCACATGGGGGGTCGGATCCACACCAATTTCGCGTGCGCGCGTGCCGGAGCCAGTCAGCAGCAGCGCCTTTCCTGCCAAAAATGGCACGGCCAACGGCAAGTCTTCATACGGACCTTCTGGCAAACCGTCCGGCACATCAAGGCGCGCCGACATATTGCCACCGGCAGCCTCTGACCAACCTCGCAATGCCAACCAATGCGCCGTTGACTGGAAATCAGCCAAGGCCGGTAGGTTGGCAAATTTCGCCATCGCATTGATTTTGGCACTCACGATCGAAACTCTCCGGTCCATACGCCGGAATTCACCCAACGCTTGATGACTATCTATGCCAAAGAGTTGAGAAGTTTTCCACTAATTTTAACGTCAGTGAGGCACCAATAAAGCTAGTTTTGACCCATTTTTCCCATAATGTCTTCCAGATTGGGAGCTTCACTAATGGTCATCTTTTTGTAGAGCATGTAATCGGCATTATCGCCGCCATTGCTCTTGGTAAAACTGGTGGCGACCTGCCCCATGCCCATAAAGTTTTGCTCCAGCATAACCGCATCTGGAGTTAAACAAGCCGTGCCGACAGAAGGGGAAATGAATACGTTACATTTAGTCCCGGCAATGGTCTTAATTTCTCCAGTGTCGGTGTAATCCATAATCTGAAAAAATGACTGGGCAAGATCTTGACCCTGACTGCCTTTCATCAGATCATAATTCGGGTTTTCAGCGACCATCCCAGTCATTTTAACCCGATCAATATTGTAGATTTTGTCCTCAATCGTAATGGCATGTTGATTTTGTGATTGAGTTATTCCGGCAATCCCTATTTCAAAATTACTGATGGTAAATGTCTCCCGGCCATATTTGCGAGAACACATTTTGGAGGTGCCGTTCATCATGGAACCGGAATGGGCATATTCTACGCAAAACTGTTTGAGCGGGTGGAATTTCAACCCGCCACCACCGGTCGATTTTTTGGGTTTCAACTTTTCTTTTTTGGCGGCGTTTTTGTTATTACTTTGCTCGCTCTGTGTCGCATTTTCATTGTCGGACACTTCGGTTTTCTTTTCACAAAACCCCAGTATCAAAGCACTACTGGCCATTAGAATTATCATAAGTTTCATCGAATTCTCCTATTCGGAAATGGGGGCTAACAAAATTTGAGTGGTTTCGCCTGCTGTTATGACAAACTCTTGCGGAGCGACCGAAGTTCCCTTGGTCGATCCTTTGACGGAGTACCGCCCAGGTAGGAATTTCTTGGCAATGCCTGGTCGCATAAATCCATTTTTTATACCCTGTCCATCAAGTGGATAGATAAAGGCGCGGTCTGGTTGTTTGGTGTACAAACTGGACGGCGCATATGAGACAACCGCCTTGCCAAGTTTGGTTGGCCGTAAAGTCACGGTGATCGATTCACCAAGTGGAACATTAATTTCTACTGGTTCAAAAAATCCATTTCCACTATGGCCTTTAATTTGATAGCGGTTTGGCGTAATGGGAATTACCACATCAGCTCGGCCATAATTGCTGGCATAGAATTCTCCCCTTTTCTGATCAAATGGGAAGTAAAATGCGGCTTTCGGTTTGCCAAAGAAATCAGCCTCATCGCCGTCATATGTAATGGTCAAAAAGCCAGCAGGCATATCGACAAAGATCGTTTCTTCATCTGTGGCGACGTCAATAAAAACACCATGCGGCAAGGCCAGTTTGGCCCCTTCCGAGCGCACTTCATAGCGCCCTGGAATGACTTCTGACCAATTGCTGGAATAAAGTTTGTAGGCCTCTTTGCCATCCTTAAACAATTTACCACCACGGCGGATTTCATCGCCATTTGGCAGACGATACCGCACCAGCGTCTTGACCGTTTTTACCAAGATAAAATCAAGCTCGGTGTGTGCCGCCTCGACAAGCTCAGCAGTGACGCGCAACTCATTGTCATCATTTGGCGTTGCGCGAAATTCATAAACTCCGGGCCGCGCCAAGGCTTCATCAAAGGCACGAAAGCTGAATACTTTTTTGCCATCCTGATAGGCAGAAACGTGGCTACCTCTATGCTCTTCTCCATCTTCCGAAAAATTGGCACTGACAATCGCTGGGCGGGTGATCAACACGGATACAGTCGTATCACCGGGTTCAGAAACCGAGAAGGTCTGGCGAACTGTTTTGTACAATGTGCCGTCTTTTAAGATCGGCCCGACTTCCAGCGCATAATCCCCAGGTCCTTCCAGTGAGTTGCGGCCGCTAGAACTGACTTCGGAAACTTCTTCACCACCTTTGAACAACTTGCCACCCAGAACAAAAGAGCGACCTTCTTTATCAACACCTTGCAACCGTAATGCGTACCGTACTCCTTGCGGGTTTGGATCCGGCGCGCCCGCCGGGATTTCCACCGCTTCGTTCAAGGCTTCTTGCAATTCGCCTTCGGAGCCAACATCAAAATACTTGCCACCAGAAGTTTCAGCCACGCAAGACATCGCATTGCGCTCCATCTCGTTCAAGCCAACTCCGACCACATGAACCCGAATTTGAATGCCCGCATCGCGCCACTCATCCATCAAGGTGCAAGGGTCAATATCGCAGGTTTCAATCCCATCGCTAATCAACAAAATATCGCCCTTGCGGCCGTCAAAATCTTTTAAGGATTCGCGCAGCGAATAGGTAATTGGTGTTTTGCCAGTGGGCCGAATTCCGGCGACCGCTTTGGAAATTTTCATCGAATTTTGTGCAGGTGAACCCGCCGCTACGATCAATTCTGAATCACGGCAATCTGTTTTGTCGCGGTGCCCATAGGCCCGCAAGGCCAATTCTCGATCCAAAGCATTGCCGCGAAGCACCCCAGCCATCGCATTGCGGCCAGCCTCATATTTGCGCGACTTGTCGGAAAGTTCGCCCCACATCGAATTCGAACTGTCGTATATTAGATAAAGCAAATCCGGTGCCCCGGACTCATCAGCATCTGTCGAAGGATTATCTTGTGAAAAAGCAGCCGCAGAACACATAACAAAGCAAGCCACCAAGGCGGTGAATATCTGGTTCATTTGATTTCTCCAATGACAATCCATAATTGAAAAAGCGTCGCGTGCGCCCTTTGGGCTTTAAGCGCCCATTTTCAATGTACAGTGTCGAACACGCACCCTTTGTCGGCAATTAGGGCATGTGTACTATCTGGAAACTAACGAAGAACTAGCCGGATTATTTTGATGGTGCGGGCTTTATCAATGCTGCTTCGATAA
>JAJFFR010000056.1 GCA_021776555.1 Robiginitomaculum sp. | reverse complement strand
TTGCCCGATGATTTTGTCGATCAGCAGAACGATATTCTAGTCAATATCAGCCGTGAGGAGCTAAATGCTTTGGCGGTGGAATATCTAGATATCGAGCAGATGATCCTAGTCGTGGTCGGCGACAAGGCAAAAATCCTACCGGGTTTGCAAGCCTTGGGGCATCCGATTGTTGAACTGGGTGCGGATGGCAATCCGATTTAGGGCGAAAACCTATTCAACGTTGGATGAAAGTGATGAACAACGCCCCAAACTCCGTCACTCCGGCGCAGGCCGGAGTCCAGATTTTTCCACGGTGTCCAGCTTTAAGAACTGGATACCGGTTTTCACCGGTATGACGGCGATATTGCTTCAAAGCCTGAAAGCCAGAAAACTGAATGAGTCTGGGTTCTCGGCGACAAGTTGGATAGACTAAGGGGGACTACATAGTCCATTTGGGTGATGCGGCGGGGCTTGATTGGTTCGTATTGTGTGTTGAGATGAAACGCACAGGAGAACGATCCATGAGGCTATCGCTGGGATTAAAATCCGCTTTGGTTGGGTTGATGTTGGCTTTGCTGGCCAATGGCGCAATTGCTGAGACGAAAGTCACGGTGGAAGATGGCATCAAGGCCTATCAGGAAGAACGCTATGCCGATGCAAATCGAATTTTGCTACCCTTTGCCAAGCAAGAATATCCTAATGCCCAACAGGTGTTGGGGAATATGTATCTAGGCAGCATGGGTGTCGATGCATCCGAAGATCAGGCGTGGCGCTGGCATATAAAGGCCGTTGAAGGCTTCAAAAAGTACAAGTATTATCGCGAAGCAGAGTCTGTATTACAGCCATACTTGCAAGCAAACATGTTCAAAGCACAAATCGAGCAAGCCAAATTAATTCTTGATGCTGGCAGCGATGAGCAAAAAACCAATGCGATAGAATTTATCAAGAATAATGCCGAGGCGGGTAATGCCATGGCCCAATATGAAATGGCTGACATCGCGTATAATTGGGCAAATAGTTATGACTGGGCGGAAACGTATGACGAACCACTCGTACATAAAGTAAAATGGGCCAAATTGTCAGCTGAACAGGGCTATGGCCCGGCCCAGTTTTTGTACGGAAAAATGCTGGCAACCAATGCCCATACCCACAAGATAGAGGGCTACCCGGCCAGAGATTTGAAAAAACGCTTCGAATGGATGAAGTTGGCGGCAGATCAGGGTTTGATGGATGCACAAGCAAGCGTGGCTTACGCATATAGGTCAGCGCGGGGTGTGGCGGAGTCGGACGTCAAGTTCATTGAGTATCTGAGCCAAGCATCAGATCAGGGGCATTTAGGGGCGCGGATGAGCTTGGCAGAGGCCTATCGTGATGGGTACCGGGCTGAAAAAGATCGGGCCAAAGCTCTGGTATTGTTCAAATCCATTGTCGATGAGACTTCGCCGTTTGGCCATTTTTCGGACACTGATCAAAGACGTAAATTCAAGGCAGAAGAACAAGTAAAAGCGTTGTCGGCGGAATAGTTTGGGCCAGCGATTTGTTGGCGTCACACGGCTTGTACGGGTGATCCAGTAAATGTTGTAATCATCATTGTATTTAATGAAAGTAAGCCGGCTGGATTGCCCGGACAAGCCGTGCAATGACAGACGAGTGAGTCATAAGCGCTACTCTATGAACGCGCCCCTTCTCCCATTGGGAGAAGGTCAGGGTGAGGGGATCGCTAGTGAAAAAGTGAAGTTGGCTCAGCCACCCATCACGTCAATTGGCCCGTCGGCGCTGGCGGTCACGAACTGCTCTACATACGGATTGCCGGAATTATCTATGTCTTTAGCTGGTCCGCGCCAGATGATCTTGCCTTGAAAGATCATGGCGATCTCGTCGGCGATATGACGGGCTGATTCCATGTCATGCGTGATTGAGATCGCTGTGGCACCCAGATCAGTGACCTGTTCGCGGATCAAGCGGTTGATTACATCGGCGGTGATCGGGTCCAGCCCGGTGGTTGGCTCGTCAAAAAACAGGATTTGCGGACGGGTTACGATGGCGCGGGCCAACCCAACTCGTTTTTGCATGCCGCCCGATAGTTCGGCTGGGCTTAGGTCCGCATTTCGCTCGGCCAGATTCACTCGGGCCATGGCTTGCAAGGCCATTTCCTTGGCCTTATCGCGCGGTATGTGATCGGCATGGATCAGGCGAAACGCCACATTTTCCCAGATCGACAAGCTGTCAAACAGCGCGCTACCTTGAAACAACATGCCAAATTTTCCGGCGACGCGCGCCCGGTCTTTTTGCGAGAGCCGAGTGGTTTCTTCGCCATCAATGCGGATGCTGCCCTGATCAGGTGCCATCAGGCCAAGGATACATTTGAGCAGCACCGACTTGCCGGTGCCGGAGCCACCAATCACCACCAATGATTTACCGGCGGCGATATCCAGATCGACCCCTTGCAGTACCTGATTGCTGCCAAAGGATTTGTGCAAGCCCACGATCGAAATTTTAGGATCGCTGCTCATACGAATAACGAGGTCAGCAGGTAATTGGAGGCAAAGATCAAAATGGCGGCGCTGACCACCGCATTGGTGGTCGCGCGGCCCACCCCTTGTGCGCCTCGTCCGGAAACATAGCCATGATAACAACCCATCAAAGCGATGATGAAACCAAACACCGCCGCCTTGATCAGGCCTGATCCCACATCCCAACTGGTGATGAAATCCATGGTATTACGAACATAAAGCGCTCCATTAAAGCCAAGGCTTTGAGTGGCTACCGCAAAGCCACCAAAAACCCCGATAATGTCGGCGATCAAAACCAATAATGGCACCACAATCAGCGCAGCAATCAGGCGCGGCGCAAACAAATAACGAAATGGATCGGTCGATAAGGTCCGCATGGCGTCAATTTGTTCGGTCACCTTCATGGCGCCGATCTCTGCGGCAATGGCCGCGCTGACCCGCCCGGCCAGCATTAACGAGGCCAGAACCGGCCCCAGTTCTCGTGTGATGCCGATGCCAACGATATTGGGCACAAAGCTTTCCGCATTGAACCTAGCCCCGCCAGTATAGATGTTGAGCGCCAGTGCGGCCCCGGTAAATACGGCGGTTAGCCCAACGACCGGCAGCGAGTAAAACCCGATACTCAGGATTTGCCGCCAGATCTGTCCAAAAAACCAAGGCGGACGGATCATCGCCAAAATGCAGCGCCAAGCAAACAGCGCAAGCCGGCCCGTGGTGCGCGACATGCCTAAGCTGGCGCGGCCAATGGATGCCAACGGGTTCATGAATTGCCTCCTTGATAGATGCGCTGCACTCGTGGGCTGACACTGGTCAATATCTCATAAGGTTCTGCGCCGCAGCTTTGGGCAAAATGATCCAGATCATCGCCCATAAATTCGATGCATTCACCGACTTGTGGCGGCTGATCCAAATGGCTGATATCGACCACGATTAAATCCATCGATACCCGGCCCAGCAGTGGGACTGCAATGCCTTTGAACCAGCCTTTTGTGTCTGGGCTAGTGGTCCGAAGTAAGCCGTCAGCATAGCCATAGGCCA
>JAJFFR010000055.1 GCA_021776555.1 Robiginitomaculum sp. | reverse complement strand
CAGACACAACAATTGCAGCATATGGTTTTGCACCATATCGCGTAGAGCGCCAGAGGTGTCGTAATAGCTGGCGCGCATTCCAGCGCCCACAGTTTCGGCCACGGTGATTTGCACATGATCAACCACATTGGCATTCCATATCGGCTCAAATAAAGAGTTGGTAAAACGCAGGATAAGAAGGTTCTGGACTGTCTCTTTGCCCAGATAGTGATCGATGCGAAAGATAGAGCGCTCCGGGAACACCTTGCCAACCGCATCGTTAATTTGCCGGGCGGAAACCAGATCGTGCCCAATGGGTTTTTCCAGCACAATACGCGCCAGCGGTGTATTTAGCCCTTTACTGCCGATATTGGCGCTGACTGGCCCAAAAAGCACCGGTGGCAAGGCCAAGTAAAACAGTCTAATTTTATCCTTCCCGTCGGCAAGCAAGGCTTCTAGTTCATGCCAATCTGCATCTTTGCTGGCCACATCCAAGGTGCAATAATGCAAATGTTTGGCAAAGGCTTGCCAATCGCCCGCACCATTTGTTTCTTCTGGAAAATACGTGCGATAGCGCTCTTCGACCTCAGCGACGAATGTGGCGCGATCCATGGGCGTTCGCGAGGCACCAATGATTTTGCAATCTGAAGAAATTTGGCCGTCGCGCCAACGGTGGAAAAGTGCAGGCAATAATTTGCGCATGGCTAGATCACCCGTTGCCCCGAAAACCACAATGTCAAATGGATCGACAGGAAGAAGTTTTGATCCGGCGCTATGTTCGTTGGCTTGCATTGTTAACATCGCCATTCCTCATCGGTGCGTCCGAGATGGAAGAGCGCCTTATTTCTGAAGGGTGCGGTACACTTGTTCTAAACATTAAACGGTATTTTTGTGATATTACAAGTACCCGTACGCACCAAAATACAAACGATTGGATTTTTGTATTGCAATCGTTTGTATTTTGGCGCATGAAGGGGAAGAATAATACACGAAGCCGCTTTTACACTGCTCTTGGAGCATACAGGTGGGACGCCAAAATGCCTTCAAATAGGGGAATTTCAATGAAACGTAATATCAGTACACTATTATTATCAACCGCCATGGCAACGACTTTGCATACCGCAGCATTTGCGCAAGAATCCGATGCAGGCACTCAAGAAGACCAAATTATCGTTACTGGTGTTGCGGGCACCAAGGGTAAAAATAAAATTGACACCAGTATTTCGGTCAGTTCTGTCAGTCTTGATGATATTCTGGATGTTGCGCCTCGCAATCTAGCGGAAATTTATCGCAATTTGCCGGGCATTCGTTCTGAATCTTCTTCAGGTGGTGGTAATTCCAATGTTGCGGTACGTGGTCTGCCGCTTTCAACCGGTGGTGCAAAATTTTTGCAAACCCAAGAAGACGGGCTGCCTGTTTTGCTATTTGGCGATTTTGATTTTGCTCCAGCCGATGGGTATTACAAAGCTGATTCAACGCTGGAACGGGTGGAATCAGTTCGTGGGGGCACGGCCTCCACCCTAACCACCAATGGCGCTGGCGGGATTATCAACTTGATCGGCAAAACCGGTCGCCGTGAAGGTGGTAGTGTTTCATTTTCCACCGGTGTGGATTTTCGTGATTACCGGACCGACCTAGAATACGGTGGAAGCCTTAGTGAGGATATGTATTTCCATGTTGGTGGGCATTTCCAACAGGGTGGCGACTATCGTGACTCCGGCTTTGATACCGTTAGCGGTGGACAGTTTCGGGGCACACTGACTAAGGAATTTGAAAATGGCTATGTTCGGGTAACTGGCAAATGGCTCGACAAAAAAGACGCTGCATACTTTCCGCAAGCAATATCCATTGTCGGCAATTCCGTTGGCGATGGCGTGCCTGGTCTTTCTGCCAACTCCGAAAGCCTGCAAAGCTCTTTTACCCGCTTCGGCAGAGATGTTGATGGCGAAAACACAGTGAACAATTTTGATCTCGCCGATGGTATTCAGGCCAAAGTCAAAGCGATCGGCGCCGAAATATCGTTTGATATCGGAAACGGAGTTACCTTTAGCAATAAAGCTAGATATCAAGATATCTCCGGTAAATTTAATGGCGTTTTCACCCATAATGTTAATGGGTTTGAAAACCGCTTTGGCACGGCAAGTGGCGCAACTATCTTTAATGGTGGAAATGCTGGCTCAGCCGTCAGCGATGCGTCATTGGTTGCAATTACTGGCAATAACTTGGTTACCGAAGTTGCATATTTTAATACTGATATCGATGATATGAGCAATTTTGCCAATGAATTGAAATTGTCCAAAACCTTCGAGTTGACCAATTCCAGATTGGATGTGACCGCCGGTTATTTCTTCATGAACCAGAATTTCAAACAAGACTGGCACTGGAACGCGTATTTAACCACGACCCAGAATGAAGCGGCATTGATTGATGTGCCCGGTCTTACGGACAATGGCGTTCTCGGCTTTAATCGGGCCTTTGGTTGGAACGGCAACAACCGGAATTATGACCTTGAATACCAGGCCACAGCTCCATTTGCTGCGTTAAGTTGGAGCAATGACCGACTAACCCTCGACGGCAGTATCCGGTTCGATAACATGCGCCAGAGAGGCAACCGGTTTGAAGCAGTTGGCGGCGCATTTGATGTCGATGGCGATGGAATAATTGATCCACCGGAAGCCGATGTTTCGCTGGCAACTAATACGGTTGGCGCAACGGCAAATTTTGAAGTAACCAATACGGCCTACTCAGTGGGCGCCAATTTCTTGGTTAGTGATGGTTTTGCCGTTTTTGCCCGGGTTTCCAGTGGCGCGTCCTTTAACGGTGAGCGACAGCTTGGTAATTCCCAAGTGACCGGTGGCGGTCTTATTCCTGGTGGCGAAGACACCTATGTCGATGTTGCTGATCAATATGAAGTTGGTTTGAAATGGCAAGACGCCGAGCTTGGCGGTGGCGATCTTGATTTCTACGTGACCGGATTTTATACGGAAACCGAAGAATCAAATACCAATCTGACCGCAGGTGGTGTTGCTGCACGGATCGAAAATGCCTACGAGTCAAAAGGGATAGAGCTTGAGGCGATCTACACTTTGGGCGGATTTAACCTGAATGCCACTGCAACGTGGACTGACGCGGAAATTGCCAATAGTACCAGCGCACCCGCAACGATCGGCAATACGCCACAGCGACAAGCTGATTTAATCTGGACGGTCACCCCATCTTATAACTGGAATGATCAGTTTCGATTTGGGGCCAGCTTTGTGGGTACCACCGATTCATTCTCTGATTTTGCCAACACGCTCACCCAAGACGGGTATATGACCACGCATCTGTTTGCCACATATACTTTTATGGAAAACTTGGAATTATCATTCAATATCAACAATTTGTTTGATGTGACGGGCATTACAGAAAGCCTGAATGATGGTCGGATATTTGATACGAACGGTGACGGCATCAATGACACAACGATCGGTCGTTCAATTCTAGGCCGGACATCGACGGCCTCCATTCGTTATCGGTTTTAAGTAAAGACCGGACGTCAGGTTCCACTCATCAACCTGCTTCCCTGAAAACCCGCCTTCATGGCGGGTTTTTTTGTGAGCATATAAAGAAAAATAATCTTTATCGGAGTTGAAAATTGGATGCACTTGAACTGGGTGGTGTCCCCGGAGTCATGGTAATTCCATCTTTGGGCAGTGTTGTGTTCATCAAAGCCTGATAAATATCAACATTGCTTAATGTATCGCGCAAAACAAACTGTCTTAATCTGTCCCGGCGTATTTTGACCTGTTCCATTAGCGCTTGGTATTCAGGTTTTACGGTTGGATCGCAAGCCTGATGGCCTTTCCAGCCCATGCCATAAAGAACGAACTGATAATTCGGTGCGGAAAAGCATTGTATGCGCCGATCAAAATCATAGACCGACGGACAGTCTGCTTTCCATGCTGACAGTTTTGCCTTCAAGGTTTCGGGCACCGTATCAGGATCAGTATTATCGACCCAAAAAGGCGTATCTGTTCGGCCAGTTGTGCAATAATGGAGTTTAAGAAAATCAACGATGTTTTCGTAATGATGCGCGATCGCATCATTATATTGAGTTTGTGGATTATGGCCTGACATATAGCGTGGAATGAATTCAGCCAGCGCCCAATTGACCATTTCTGCCAAATAAATACCGGTTGATTCCAACGGCTCTAAAAATCCACTGGAAAGACCAATTGCAACGCAGTTTCCGCGCCATTGTTGTTGGTGATATCCGATGCGCATGGAGAGCTTCCGGGCTTCTAAACTTGTTGCTGGCTTGCCTAAATAGCGTGCCAACGTTTCAAGTGCCGTTTCGTCATCGGTATAACGCGATGAATACACATACCCAACGCCAAGCCGCGATTGTAGATTTATATCCCAAATCCAGCCCGCATCTTGCGCGGTTGAAGTGGTGTACCCGTTAATACTTGGGATGCCGTCATGAGGGATGCGGGTAGTGACGGCCCGATCAACAAACAGAATATCGGTTTTGTCATGAAAATGATTGGTCTTATCATGATTGATCAGCCGTGCCGCAAAGCCCGTGCAGTCCAAAAACAAATCACCCGAGATGGTTCTGCCATCGGCAAGGCTGACCGATTGAATATCGGTTTTTGTGTTTTCGTCCGTTTGCTTGAAATTGATGCCTTCGACTGTACCAATGATGTGATTGACACCAAGTTTGCGAAACCGTTCTTTTAGAAATTGTGCCAGCTTCCCCGCATCCAAATGATAGGCGTAGGACAAAGCTCCGTCATAGGGCGCATCCTTGGCATGTTTGGGCGCTCGCCCGCTTTGTGCCATTTCTGACTGGACAGAAAACACATCGGCAAATTCGCCACGTTCCTCAACGGGCAGTTGGCCCCACTGACGCACAACACTTTGTCCAGCAACTTCAATAGGGTCACCAAAGGGATGAAAATAATGTTCGCCCGGGTCTTCGTTTGGACCTCTGCGCCATTGGGTGAATTTGATCCCGTGCTTGAATGTGGCATCGCAGTTCAGCAATAGTTCAATCTCATGAATACCACAGGCAGCCAAGGTCTGACGCAAGGATGGTGTGGTGGCTTCTCCGACGCCTATGGTCGGAATATCAGAGGCTTCAACCAAGGTGATCTTGACTGACCTTCCCGATGTTTGGGGAAGTTGTTGAGAGAGGAAAGCAGCGCTGAGCCAGCCAGCTGTCCCGCCGCCGACAATTACAATCTCGAAGGGTTTTTGCATGAGTAAAGTTTACACCAAACCTATGTGATGACGCAATCTAAAATGTAATGCCTGAACGACTTGTGCATTGATCAATGGCTCGGAAAAAGATAGGCTAAGTTCAGGGTTTAATGGTGGAAATTTGTCTTGATACAATCAATTCTCATTGTAGGCGGGGGAAGCGCCGGCTGGATAACGGCAAATTTGCTCAATGCAATTTTGAGCAAGTCTGCTGATCATAAAATCACAATAACGGTGGTTGAATCTCCTGACATTCCCAAAATCGGCGTTGGCGAAGCAACGGTTCCCAGTATCCGTAGAACTTTGCAAATTATCGGGTTGGATGAACAGGAATTTATGCGCGCAACCGACGCAACGTTCAAAAACCTCATCCGGTTTGAAGGTTGGAATACAGGCACCTCTTATGATCATCCGTTTGACCGGCGCGCCCGCCCCGAAAGTGATGCCAGTGTTTCGGCGTGGTTGCGCAACGCTCATACTGAGAAAAACGAATTTGCGAAAACCTTTTCCTTACTCTCGCATATTGCCAATGCTGGGTTGGCGCCCAAGGCCGTGGGTTGGCCGCAATACGGCTCCCCTTTTCCGTATGCGTATCACCTTGATGCCATAAAACTAGCGCTGTATTTGGCTGAACATGGTCGCCAGAACGGCATTTCACATTGTCTAGCCAATGTTACCGACGTTCAGGTTGATGAGCGTGGCCACATACGTGCAGTCAATACCGACACAGACGAAACCCATCAGGCGGATTTGTATATTGATTGCACCGGGTTTCGGTCTGTGCTGCACAAGCAAAAACTGAAAGTTAAAACACAAGATTTTTCAAAATACCTGTTGTGCGATCGTGCGGCAACAATGCGTGTGCCCTACAAAACCTATCAACCCGATACAATCAAACCGTATACAACCTCTAGCGCCCGCAGTGCCGGTTGGAGTTGGGATATTGCGCTGCAAGGCCGACGCGGGCTTGGGTATGTCTATGCAAGTGCATTCCAGCCAGCCGAAGATGCGGAGGCAGAACTTCGCGCATTAGAGGGTCCGCACTCAGATGAATTGGAGGTACAGCATATTGCGTTCAAGAGCCAAAAAAGTCAGGCAAGCTGGACCGGTAATTGTGTTGCCATTGGCCTGTCGGATGGGTTTCTTGAACCGCTGGAGTCTTCCGGTCTTTATTTAATCGAATTTGCAGCGCAAGCCTTAGGCGAAATGATACCTTTTATTGGCGATGACACAGTGCCATTTGCCGGTAATTTTAATCGACAGATGAACGTTATTTACGCCGAAGTCCTAGAGTTTCTAAATCTGCATTATTGCCTGTCAACGCGCACCGATACGGCGTTTTGGCGCGAAGTACAAAAACCTGAACATATTTTGGACAGCTTGGTTGAAAAACTAGCGCTTTGGAGGTTAAAACCACCGGGTGATATGGATTTTGAGCTGCCACTTCATTTGTTTTCTCTGCAAAGTTACGAGTATATTTTATTTGGGATGGGAGCCGGATCGAAAACGATGCCCGCCAAATTAGGAGCAGGTGATATCCCGGATTTATCGGAAGCCATTGCCAAAAGTTTGGCGCGACTTCCCCAGCATGAAACCTGGTTGGCAAGTTTGTAACGTGTCGTTAGGCTGGCAAGCGGGTCGTTTTTTAAGATAGGTGGGTCAAGACATCAAGAACAAGAAAATTACAATGGCGGAATTGGCCAACCTCGCCAATGTTGATATTTCAACAGTTTCGAGAGCCTTGAATGACAGCCCGCTAGTCAAGGCGCACACCAAGAAAAAAGTTCTAGCGATTGCAGAGCGCACTGGCTATGCCATCAACGCCTCGGCGCGCAATTTGCGGCGCCAATCAAGCGGTGCCATTGGAATTGTCATCCCGATGAAGCCTGAATCCGGACAGACGATTTTTGACCCATTTTTTCTTGAAATGGTCGGGGCCATCTCACAAGCGCTGTCGCGACGAAATTATGATCTCATCCTCAGCGTCCCGCGTGAAGAAGAACAAATTGCTGAACGAAGATTGTTGCAGACAGGACAAGCGGATGGCCTGATCGTCATCGGACAGGCGGGTAGAATGCATCGGCTGAATGCATTAAAAATTGCTAAGGGCCGTATCGTTGTTTGGGGGGGGCGCCTTGAAGATCAGGAATACCCAATTGTGGGCAGTGACAATATAGAGGGCGGACGCCTAGCTGCGGAGCATCTACTTCAGCTTGGACGGCGCCGGATTTTGTTTCTGGGCGATATTGAACTTCCCGAGGTAGCGTTGCGCTATAAGGGTTTTCTCAAAGCTCATAAAACCGCCGGTTTTGCCAATGATGAACGGTTGATCGTACGAACAAATTTTGGCGGCGAGGCGGTCGAGGCAGGTATTCAATACATTTGCAAACAGGGCCTAAAATTTGATGCGGTTTTTGCTTCATCTGATGTGCTGGCCATGTCAGCCATCAATGCCTTACGTAATTGCGGATTATCAGTGCCGAAGGATATCTCGGTTATCGGATACGACAATACCAGCGTAGCTGGCATGGCTACGCCGCCCATCACAACGATTGACCAGAGCATTATGCAAGGCGGTGAGATCATGGTCGATTTATTGTTAAAACAAATTGCCGGTGAAGGTGTGCAATCATGTTTTACTGACACCCGACTGATCGTTCGTAAATCCTGCGGTGGTTAGCTACGAACCGAAACTGTTTTGATCGGGGAAATACTCAGTTGCAATTCAGACTTGGCCATTTCGGTAATCGGGCAAATAAGTCTTATTGCCCCCTTTGAAAAATCTGCACTCAGAACGCTGGCTCCAAAACAATGATCTAGCCCCATAATGATGGATCCACTGTGCCTATATGTCACCCACGGGCCACGCAGTGATTTGGACTTGTAAAGCCGGAGCGTTTTATGCACCTGCCCATCGGGTTGGCCCTCATACAAGCGGTCACAGGCTGATATAAGCAAATAATAATCCCCTGCTTGTTTGTCATAAAAGATTTTGGGTACTTCTGCTTGAGTAATGCTCTGCCCGTCAGGAAGTGGCATTGGAGGATGAAGTTTTTTGATTTCAAAACCGCGCGTGTTCCGCTTTAGGCTGGCGTGGGCAATAGCCCCTTCTTTGGGTGAGATTTTTGCAGACCAGAAAAGCTGGATTTCATGATCATCATCAACAAAAATGAAGGGATCCCGCCACGCCAGAATCGGCCCCCCTCCTTCGCCAGCATTCGCGCCAAGGTCATCCCTTGGACCCAGATAATACCCAGCGGCGATTATCTCGTCATAATCGCGCTGTGGGCACGAAAGCGCTTCGTTTTGTAAAGAATGAACCGTATGTCCATCGTCGGTTAGCCCAACACCAATAGCTTGCAAAAACTCGTGGGCGGGATCAGGCCTTCTGATCCCAGTAAACCCGACCAGTTTTTGGCGATCTGAAATCGGTTTGACGTCGCCGCTCCAGACACTGTGAGAATAGAAACTTTTGACATCGGAACAATGGGATTGAAACACGCCTTGATCTTGCCAAGTATCACCGTCATCACGAGACATAAAGTGTCGAATATGGAAAGGATACTGATTGCGATCTTCCGGTCGGATTAAATCGCCAGCAATGGTCCGTCGCCCCAACGCCAGACAATAAAGGTGCGCTTGCCCATTTTCAGAATAACACCACGAGTCCCAGAGCCAGAGTTCTGGGTGAACTATGCCATTGCTAAATGGCTTCGCGTAAGCAACCGGGACAACCGGTGCGTTGGCTTGCAGGGTCATATCCATGGCTAGTATTGCGTATCGTCAGCTTGACTGAGAATCTTGCCTGCGGGATCTACCTTCCAGTTATATAATGCAAACACAAATAGCATACCGGCAAAACCGGTGGCTAGCATAAAGCCAACCCGCATATCCCCGCCACCAAATATATCAGCTGCAAAGGCCATCAATAGTGGGCCTATGGCCGCGCCGGCGGCAGTAAAAAACAAGATAAGGCCAGCTATGGCACCGTGCTCGTATTTTGGAAAACAGCTAATGCCCTTGGAATTTATGGTTGGATATATCATCGACATAAATAACCCCGATAAAGGCAATAAAAATACGGCCGCATTTTTGCCAAATATGGTGCTCAACAGAAAACACAAAAAAATGATCCCAGAGAACAAGGCGATCACAATCGTCCACGAGACATGTTTGAGCACCCACATGCCCATGAAGCGACCCGCTGCCCGTAATACGAAGAAAATCATCACCGCATATGCTGCAAACCACATGGCTATCTCCGTGCCTTCATACCCTTCCAAAAAGGAGGGGAGCCAGACAAAAATTGCCACTTCGCTGGAAACATACATGGCCGCTGCCATTGAAAATCCAAGGGCGTATTTATTCTTAAGCATGCCAAAAGTGCGGCGCATGTTGATCGGCTCATCTGCTGCATGAGCCGTGGGTGGGTATTGAGACGTAAACGCCGCCAAAACCATAACTGCACAAAGACCTGCTGCAATCAGATAAAGATATGTCCAAGACACGCCGCGTGAATGAAAGAAAACCACTAAAAGTGGGCCAACAATGGCACCAAGGCCAAAAAAACCTTCCAGCATATTCATGGTTCTGGTGTGCTGTGTGGTTGAGTGCGAAATGTCTCCGATCAAGGCCAATGCAGCCGTTTTGAAAATACCAATGGCAGCGCCACTAATGAATAACAGCGTGAGATAAAGGTAGAAATCCTGGCCGAGGAAAAACATGGCGCTGGCAATTCCATAAAGAGAAAGCCCTAGGATAATTGTTGTTTTGCGGCCCAGCTTATCAGCAAGAAACCCTAGAAAAATCCCACTGGCGGCAATGGATATCATCGTCGCCCAGTGAAAAGCGCTGGCCTGTATATTGGTCAGGCCCATATCCATCTTGGCAATTTTGATAATTTCGCCAACGGCATCCGTTGTCATGGCAAACATAAAAAACATGGCGCTGGTTAGCGCCATGATGAAACCACGGTTATATGGCTTGTCGGTTTTGTGAGTAGATGGCATATATTTCCCCAATATCTGAAAAACATAACTGGAAATACAATCGATTGCAATTTAATTGTTCTTTCCATTGGCAAACCCATATTTGCGTAATATCAATCACGTTTTAGGGGGGGCGGTGGAGAAGCAAATGGAACAGGTTTACGGAGGCATTGATGCAGGCGGCACCGCGTTCAAATGTATAGTGGTGTCATCGGAACAAAACATCATTGCCGAAGAAGAATTTTCGACCCGAACACCGAATGCAACGCTTTTGGAATGTATCCAGTTTTTTCACAATGCTCAAACTAGTGGACAGACTCTGCACTCGCTTGGAATAGCCTCCTTTGGCCCGCTGGACGTTGATCCCAAATCCCCCAATTTTGGCCTGATTCTGCCCGGACCAAAGTCAGAGTGGGCCGGGACAAATTTGAAAACAATTTTCGAACAAGCGCTAACCATTCCCGTTGCGATCGACACGGATGTGAATGGGGCGCTGCTGGCTGAACAGGCATGGGGCAATGCTAAGGGCTGTGCAGCGGCAGCCTATATAACCGTTGGAACCGGAATTGGTGCAGGGTTAATGAGCAATGGGTTGTTACTGGGCAAACCTGCCCACCCCGAGTTTGGTCATATCAGAGTTGAGCGCCACCATGATGATCGGAATTTTGGCGGTGTGTGCAGTATTCATGGCGATTGCCTCGAGGGCTTGGCTAGTGGGCCAGCACTATGGGCGCGATACGGAGATCCAAAAGACTTGCCTGAAAACCATATTATTTGGGAAATAATTGCCAATTATCTGGCGCAAGCCTGTGTTACACTATCGCTAACTATAAGGCCCGAAGTTATCATGCTTGGTGGCGGTGTTATGCGTACCACTCATTTGTTTGCTAAAATTCAAAACCAATATTTGCACATGATAAATAATTATCTTGGGCAAAGTAAATCTGATGTGAAGCAAATGATTGTCCCCCCTGGGTTGGGTGCCAGAGCTGGCAGTTGGGGCGGCGTGAGATTGGCACAAAATCTCAAAAATACTGGTGGTATCAATTAAACCACTTCTTACTTCCTGGTTCTGTTTCTTCGGCCACAGGGCGCTGTCAGACTAAAACAAAGCGGTTTCTAAAGCCGCAGATTGGAGTTAATTTAAGCGGTAAACAGCTACCAATCAATCAACGCTTCAGGTAATATTGAGTAGTGCAAGAGAAAAGCAGACATACATCATTAGCCAAAGACAGATAATCTCGGGTGATGTCTTGAAATAACGAAATGGATTTTGCATCCTCAAACCGTATGCAATATAGGTTTGACGCACATGGGTGTTTTAATCTGACAAAGCCCCTGTAAGGATGAGCTTCTTATACCTCACCCTTACAGTCAGTCTGAACGATTATTTGGATTGCTGTTTGCGAAATTCTGGAACTGGTAAACCACCAATTCCCCAATCCTCTAATGCAACTTCGTCAATAACAACGACAGTAGTGGTTGGGCTTTTGTTGAGAACGCGCGCGAGAAGTTCGGTTGTGCCACGAATTAACTCAGCCTTTTCTTCGGGCGTTGGGCCAGTACCACGTGGCCCACCTTCTTTGGTAATTTTGATATTAACGTAGGGCATTCAAGCCTCCTGTACTTTTGGAACATAAGTGAATACTTTAGCCATGATCCGCCATCCATGATGATCATGCGTTAACGTCAGAAAATCGAGATATTCCCGATCCATCATCGTCATGGATGCCCTGATGAATGCCATTTTTGAACCGCCAAATTCTATGGAGAAAATGCGATCTTCGCGCGGCTGGCCCTTGCTGGCAGGCGGTGTTCGCGCATCCACCATTTCAAAATACTCCATGAGTGACTTGTTCATGTAATCCCCGTCAATCATGTTTACATAGCGCGCATCGGGGTGAAAAACATTTGCAAGTCGCTTTGTGTCGGCATGATATAGACCGTCGAAATAGCCCTGCAAGACTTCAGTTACTTCTGCGAATGCCTTGGGATCGGTCATTAGATCAATCCTTCAGCTTTCATTGCGGCTTGCGCTGTTGGGCGATTTGCGACGCGTTCAACAAATGCAGCAACGTTGGGCCATGCCTTCAGATCAATTCCGACGAAATTAGACCAGTTGCTGACAACGAAGAGATAGGAATCTGCAACTGAAAAATTGTCACCCAAAAGATAAGCTCTACCATCAGCTAGCAGATCATTAAGATAGTCGAACTTCGCGGCCACATTCACGCCCGCTTTTGCCTTGTGATCTTCCGTAGCCGTGCCGGAGAAGAACGGGCTGAATGCTTTGTGCAGTTCCGAGCCAGTATAATTTAGATATTCTTGCATCCGAGCGCGGGCCACGGTTCCGGCCTTGGGCGCCAAACCACTCTGTGGGTACTGATCAGCAATGTATTGTAGAATTGCCGCACCTTCTGTGAGTATCTCACCGGAATCAAGTTCTAACGCAGGGACATATCCCTTTGGATTGATTTTCTTGTAATCCAGACCTGACTTGGTCTGGCCCGCCTCGGTATCCACTTCGACCAAATCGAACGTCGCACCAACTTCTTTCAAAACGATATGGCTCGCCAAAGAACAGGCGCCTGGTTTGTTAAACAGTTTCATTTGGAAATTCCTTCTCATTTAGGGTTCATCACCCGTGTTTGAGAAAAGTAACAACCATCATGCCCCATTGATAATATTGTTTATTCACCATAACGATCATAAATATAGATTGTTATGAATTGGATATTGAGGGAAGCAAATGACCTATGAGCAATTGATCGTCTTGCACGCCATTGTCACTGAGGGAACCTTTCGGGGCGCTGCTGGCAAGCTAAACAAATCCCAATCTGCTATCAGTCATATGCTTAAGAAGCTTGAAACCGAGATTGATATAGTTCTGCTGTCGCGAGAAGAATATCGACCGTCGCTGACCCAAGCAGGCGAAGTGTTCTACCGTCAAGCGACACGGGTGATGCAACAGATGCAACAGCTCGGCAGCACAGCAAAAAACTTGAGTGCCAAACAAGAAGCGCAAGTCTTTCTAGCTGTCACCGCCACATATCCCCTGAAGTCGCTTCTCGAGATTGTTGGAACCATTACCACTGAATATCCAACAACTCATATCCGCTTGTCTGGGGAAAGCATGGGAGGCCCGCTAGAGCGACTTTTACGTGACGATGCAGACATCATCATTGCCACAATGGATGGCGTCCCAGTCGATCAGGTTGAAGCAATTCCATTTGCTGAAGTAACCATTCTCCCGGTTGCGCATCCGGATTTTGAACCAGCGCACAGCTCTCACATGAAAACCGTTAGTGAGATGCAAAGCTATACCCAGATCGTTGTTGCAGATAGCAGCAGTGGGGCATTTGCGCAAAGCAGAGATCTCTTGCCTGGCGGCCTTCGCTGGACGGTTTCAGATTTTGCTGCAAAGAAAGAAATCTTGCTCGCAAAAATGGGTTGGGGCGGTATGCCCAGTCATCTGATAAAAAAGGAACTCGATTTTGGGGAGTTGGTGCCCTTGAATGTTGAAGGCTATCAACCACGACAGTCGCTTCTGTTTCAAATTCGCAGACGCGATAAGGGCGTTGGAATTGTGGCTCAATCTATCTGGGACCAGATAATGTCTGTAGCTTCGAATGGACCTGCCCCGCTTTAGTGTTGCTCTAGGCACTCCTTTACGCGGCCTCTCTTTCAAAAATTAATTGCTGCACAGGCATTGTCAGATATGTGGCTATTCTCCAAGCTCACAGCAGCCTCAGGGACAAACAGAGCCGCCTAACTCCCGGAATTGCGAGAAGAATTAGGGGCTTGTATGTGAGAAGGTAAATTTACCGGGATGGCTGGCGGAGAGGAAGGGATTCGAACCCTCGAGACGGGAGCACCGCCTACTCCCTTAGCAGGGGAGCGCCTTCGACCACTCGGCCACCTCTCCGAGGAGGGGTTTAGCCCTGAAAATATAGGACTTCAAGCGATATTTTGACTAATTACAGATTTGCTTGTTTTATCGTTTTTTGTCGTAAAAAGTATGAACATTGCCAGAACATGCGGCAAAAGCGTGGGAAAGACTGGGGGAGGATGTTCTTTCTTGGTTCACGGCTAACCTAAGACTTATCCCCGGCCCAACTAATTGTGATACGGTTTCTCGATGGAAAACGTCCAGCATGTCAGATTGAAGGAAGGCGAAACGCGGCTTGAATTGGTGCGCCGAGCCGTGGCTTTGGCTGATCAATCTGGTGATCCGGTTGTGATTGAGACCTACCGGGATCAGCCACCCTTTTTATTCGCGTGATACGAAGCTTGATCAAAGCAAGACACCAACAGATTTACTTAAAATTAAGTACGTTGTTTAACCGGATATTGGGTACGACCGCCTATATTTGCATCAAATTCAAGAATCGGAAAAACGATCATGGTGGCAACAGCAACAAAGAATATGGCGGAAAGCCCAGCTTTACGAGAGTCACCCGCGCCAGTCAAACAAACCCATACCAAAGTCGATCAAGCTGCTCCTGCCGTGTTGGCGCAACCACCCGTTTTCACTGGAAAGGTAGTCCCTGCAGCCAGAACAAGCGTTGCACCACCACCGCGCTCATCAAAAGTCGCTAAAACACTGGCTTTGCGTATTTTTCAAACCATCGACTTCATTGTCTTGATCGCTGCGGCTCTGTTTGCTTTTACAACCGTTTCGCCTTTATCGCTGGGTACGGCACCATTTTCGATCAGCGCACCTTTCGTTTTGGTTCCGCTGTTGATGGCTGGCGGGGTTATTATGTCTGGTTCTTATAATTTTGCCCATGGTGAAACCCTAACTTCACATTGGGGCAAAACCATAAGCGGCTTGTTGGTTGGCACTGGCTTAATCGCATTGATTGCCACACTAGGCCGTCTCCCAGCCGAAGAAATGATTGTATTGCTTGTTGCGTTGGCCGTTGCCTCCATTGCCGTGCTTTGTTTGCATGCCAATTATATGGCGTTGATTGCGTCTTGGACTCGTTCCGGCGCCCTATCGACCAATGTGATCATGGTGGGCGCTACGGCAAATGCTGAACAATTGATCGAAGAAAACACCCGGACCGGTGAGCTGCATGTGGCCGGCATTTTTGAAGACCGGGCCGACCGCGCGCCTCAGGATATAGGCGGCATTCCTGTATTGGGTAGTGTAGATGATTTGTTGCAATGGGAGCATTTGCCGAAGATCGACCGGATCATCATCACCGTTACCTCAACCGCCAACGCCCGGGTCCGCAATATGATCGACCGCCTGCGCGGTTTGCCACAAGATTTGGTGTTGTTCATTGATATGGGAAATTTCAACCCGCAAAAAACCAGCTTGGCTGAAATCGCCCATGCGCCAATGGCTTACATTTCAGGTGGTCCGCAAAATGAAATGCGGGTGGCTGCAAAGCGGGTGCAGGACATTGTTTTTGCCAGTACCATGCTGGTCGCCTTTTTGCCGGTGATGGCCGTTGTTGCGCTGGCCATCAAACTTAGTTCCAAAGGCCCCGTACTGTTCAAACAAAAACGCCATGGCTTTAACAATGAAGTGATTGAAGTTTTCAAATTTCGTTCAATGCGCGCAGCAAAAACAGATGGTTACATGCAGCAAGTTACGGCTGGAGACGACCGGATTACTGCTGTTGGTAAATTTATCCGCCGGACTAGCTTGGATGAATTGCCGCAATTATTCAACGTGCTGATGGGATCTATGTCTTTGGTTGGTCCCCGCCCCCACGCCATTGATATGCATACTGGTGATGTGGAAAGTCGCCTGCTGGTGGCTGAATATGCTCACCGCCACCGGGTCAAACCCGGGCTGACTGGATGGGCGCAAATTAACGGCTCACGCGGACCACTGCACAATGCGGAAGATGTACGCGAGCGGGTGCGACTTGATGTTGAATACATCGACCGAGCCAATTTCTGGCAGGATATTATGATCATGCTTAAAACGGCTCCCTGTCTGTTGGGAGACAGTAAAAATACTCGCTGATCTTCACGAGAGATTAGCAAGAACACACGTAAACTAAACCAGTTAAACAATAATTTTGGAAATCCACCCATGCTCTGGCGCCATCTTTTTGGATATTTACCCTTGAATATCGCCCAAGCAGTTGTCGGCTTTGGTGGGATATTTCTGTTAACACGATTGCTTACTCCGGAACAATTCGGGGTCTATAGCTTGGTGTTTTCTGCCACAACTATTTTACATTCCCTGTGCTTCACCTGGATGGAAGCAGCCATTGCCCGTTCGTATGCACGAGCGGAAGC
>JAJFFR010000054.1 GCA_021776555.1 Robiginitomaculum sp. | reverse complement strand
TGACGGGTCGCGATCTCCGCCGCAACCAAACACCAATATCATATCGCGTCTGGTGTGGGGACGCACCGAACGCAGCAGTTTTTCCAACCCGTCCGGGGTGTGGGCGAAATCGACAAACACCGGAACTTGTTTTTGGGTCGTTGCTGCCAATTCCAAACGCCCGCGCACGCCAGCTAGTTTTTCTAAAGCTTCAATGCCGGTATTTAAGGCCATCCCGGTTTGCATGACCAACCCCAAGGCCAATAAGGCATTGGCCGCCTGAAATTCACCAACCAATGGCAGACTGATGGTGCGCTCTAAGCCATTGATCCGAACCTGAAATTTCTGCCCATGCACCATAGGCTGGACTTCGATCAGCTTCATTTCGCGGCCTGCCCAGCCAATGCGCCAGACATCCAGACCGGACGTCTCGCATTCGTCCGCCAGCCGAATACCATACCTGTCATCGACATTGATCACCACCGGCGCGCCCTTGGGCAACATATCTAAAAACAGACGCTGTTTCGCCCGGTAATAATCATCGAAACTACTGTGATAATCAAAATGATCTTGAGTCAGGTTGGTAAAGCCCGCCGCCGTAAACTGCGCGCCATCCAAGCGCCGTTGCACCAGACCATGCGATGAAGCCTCCAAGGCACAATCGGTTATGCCGTCCTTGTGCAATCCGGCCAAAGCCTGATGCAGTCGAACACAATCCGGCGTGGTATAGCCTAATGTCTGCTGATCCGTTTTGGTGGTAATGCCTAAGGTGCCGATTGAGGCCGCTTTAGCGCCTTGCATTTCCCAAATTTGCCGCAGGAACTCGACCACAGAGCTTTTGCCATTGGTCCCGGTAACGGCCACCAGATTTTGGGGTTGTCCGGGATAAAAAACCGCCGCCATTTTGGCCAAAGCCATGTGCGGGTCGGGCGTGACCAAATGCGGAACCGGCCAATCAGAGTCCGCCTTGTCGCTTAAAATGGCCAATGCGCCATGGCTCAATGCCGATTGGCAAAACGAACGGCCGTGTACTTTTTCTCCGGGCAGTGCTGCAAACAAAAATCCGGGTTTGACCGCACGGCTGTCCAAAGTCAGGCCGGTAATTTCCACGTCTGATCCCGCGCCATCGCTAAAGAATTCTTGCAATCCGGCCCGGCGCGCCAACTGGTTCAACTTCACTGTTCTGTCTCCGCCTGCGCCAAATCGGCTGGGTTTGGGGTCAAAGCCTCAAGGTCAAACGGTGCATCCAGTAATGGCCCGATCCGCTCGATCACGGCCTTCACCGTTGGCGCTGCATTCCAGCCCGCCGTTTCCCAACCAAACGTAGCACGCCCGCCTTGCGGTTCATCCAGCAGGATGAATACCAGATATTGCGGCGCTTCCCATGGGAAAACCGCCACAAAAGAAGAAACATTGCGATCTCGGGAGTATTGGGAAGTTTTGCTATCCCACTTTTCAGCTGATCCGGTTTTTCCCGCCACATGGTAGCCCGGCACATCAGCCCGACGGCCAGAACCATCAGTGACCACTTTTCGCATGGCTTTTCGCACATGGGCCGAGGTCTGACTGGAAACCACTTGCACTGGCTCTTGAGAAGCAAGATTTGGTAAAAGCAGGGTCAACGGGACTTTATACCCATCATTGACCACGCCGCCCAACGCGGCAACAAACGAGGCCGGGGTCACCGAAAGCCCATGACCAAAACCAATGGTAGCGGTTTTGATTTTTGACCATTCGTTTGATGCCATATAAGGCGCAGCACTTTCGCGCAACTCTATGGGAGCTGGGTCGAGCAAACCAAATTGGTCTAGATACTCGCGTTGCTGAGCGCCGCCAGTAGCCAATGCCAAACGCGCCGCACCCTTGTTTGAGGAATGAACCAGAATGTCAGTGCCGTTCATCGGGCTGGGGCCGGGATGAAAATCACGGATTTGCCGACCGGCAATTTCCAGCTTTTGCTTTACGTCAATTTCAATGTCGTCCATCTGCATCCCGGATTCCAAAGCCATCGCCAATGTCAGCGGCTTGAATACTGAACCCAGTTCGTAAGGATCGGTCACGGCACGATTGCGGCGGTGATCGGGCGTTGTTGTGTTAAAATGGTTGAGATCAAAGTTCGGCCAAGAGGCCATGGCCAACACTTCGCCGGTGCCAATGCGGGTAATGATCCCGGTTGCGGCTAAAGGTTTGTGCTGGGCAACGGCTTTTTCTAGCTCATCCTCAAGCGTAAATTGCACCCTCGCATCCAAGGCCAGTTCCAGTGGCTGTGGACTTTCGCGCAAACGTGCATCAAAAACCTTTTCGGCGCCCTCCGCTCCAAAACCATCCGCATCAACCCACCCCAACAAGTGAGCTGCCAAGCTTGAATTGGGATAGTATCGACTGAGTTTTCGTTCGAACTCGACACCCGGTTCGGCCAGATCAAAAATAGCTTGGCGTTGTTTGGGGGTTACTTGTCTAGCAATGCGCGCCCGGCCTCGCGTTCCGGTCAATCGATGGGCCAGCACTTCGCGACCGGGAACCCCGTCCAGCACCGACAATCGCTGAGCCAGACGGCCCACATTGTCAATGTCCATCCGGCGCACATAAACATCCCAAGTCTCGATATTCCCGGCGAGCAATACGCCATTTCTATCGACAATCCGCGCCCTTGGTTGCTGGATAACTGCTGCTTGCTGTCGGATGGCACCGGATTGATCACTGGAGAAAATAGCCAGATCAGCCGCTCGCGCCGCCAACACAAATGCCGCCGCGACCAACGCCATGGATAACGCAGCGATGCGGGGTCTGGTGTTTTGAACGGCTGCGGCACCGTCACCCTTTGGGGTGAACAGACGCGACAACTCAATCCCCTCCATATCCGCCAATGGCGTAAGCCGGTCGGAGCTTTTGCCAATCACTGGCCAGCTTCCGGTAACGAAGCAAAAGTGGTGCCACCCGAGGGCGCGGGGCGCTCTGTACGCAATTGGACCAACACCTCTTGCGCATTGGAGCGCGCTGTGGCGGTCATCGGAGCCACGCCAAGATGGGTTTCGGCCAATTCGGCCAATCGCCCTGGGGCTTCCAAAAACGCTTCTTCATTTTCAAGTAGTTGCACCGCTTCACGGGCTTCGGCAATTTGGGTTTGTAAATTGACCAACCTAGCTTGCGTGTGTTTGACATCGTTCTTGGCGACGTACAGCGCACCAGCCAACACGAAAGCAATCATCAAAGCCATCAAGTTCAGCGCCCGGATCATGCTCTGGCCTCCAGCGCATTCAAATCAGGCATTTGTAACAATTCGGGCAGCAGGTCGAAGGCGGGCGCGTCGGAACGGATCGCCCAACGCAAGCGGGCCGATCTGGCCCGGACATTGGTTTTGATCTCGGTTGCGTCCGGCACAATTACGCCGCGCTTGACCAGATTGAAACTCGGATGAAATTCAGGGCGATCCATCACCGGCGCATGACGCGAGCCGATGGAAGGCGCTTCGGACCGTTGACGAAGAAAGGTTTTGACCAAACGGTCTTCTAGGGAATGAAATGCCACCACCACCAGCCGTCCGGTCGGTTTTAACATGCGCTCGGCAACCAACAAAAGCGCGGCCAGTTCGCCCAGTTCGTCATTTACAAAAATTCGCAAGGCCTGAAAGACTTTGGTGGCTGGATGTATCCGTCCCTTTTTGCCGCCCATGGCGGTTTCGATCAGGTCGGCCAATTGCCCGGTGGTCTCAAGATCGGATTGTTGCCGACGCTCGACAATGGCTTGCGCGGCTCGGCGCGCCCGCTTTTCCTCGCCATAAACCCGGAAAATCCGGATCAATCCGGCCTCATCTAATTGATTGACCACATCGGCCGCACTAATTCCGCTTTGCGACATCCGCATGTCGAGCGGCCCGTCTCGCATAAACGAAAACCCCCGCTCGCTTTGGTCAATCTGCATGGAGGAAACACCGATATCCAACACGATACCGTCCACCTGATCCCAACCGTTGGCTTGTAATGCAGCTTCCAGCCCGGAAAATGGTGACAACTGAAACGAAACCCGCCCGCCGGAGCTTTTGACCAAGGCGTCTGCGTCTTTTTGCACGGACGGGTCGCGATCCAGCGCCAGAACCTGACAATCAGCCGCATCCAGCATGGCTTTTGAATATCCACCCGCGCCGAATGTACAATCGACATAGCGTCCGCCATCCTGCAAATTCAAAGCGTCCAGCGCCTGAGGCATCATGACCGGCAAGTGGCTCATGTGTCGCCCCGCTTCAGCAGATCAGACAGGGCTGGTGAATTACCGACCAATGCAGCCAGATCTTGCCCGCCACCCAATCGGGCAACCTGCTCTGGATCCTGCATCATTTTGGCAGCTGCTTGGCGCATTTCCACTTCGCGCGTCGCTTGGCCCTCGGCATCCCAAATTTCGAAGCGCGAACCACAGCCGACAAAAGATGCTTTGCCGGAAATCCCAGCATGTTCAATCAAGGCTTTGGGCAGCGTGATCCGGCCGGTGCTGTCAAAATCTAGCCTGCGCGCCGCGCCCAAAACAGCAACTTCCATCACCTGCCCCAACGGGTCATAGCGCCCCAATCGCGCAATGTCAGCCCGATATTGCTGGATGAACAATTCGCCGCCACCCTCAAGGTAGGCACCGGAAAAATGTGGGAATAGATAAATTGCATCATGAGGGTCATTTCGCAACACCGCACGATAGCCGGCCGGAACCGAAACTCGGTTCTTGGCATCAACACCATGTTCGGAAGTTGAAATGAACATGTCCGAATGGCCCCCTGACCTGTGAACCCGCCAAAAGTTGGCTCGTCACGTGCTTCATGGGATATCATGGGACTTTATGGGAAACAATGGAAAACCAACATATTACCGCCAGTTTTCCCCAAAAACCGGTGTTTTCCCACGTTATCCACATATTACACACGAACGTAACCAGAACGAATGTGGATAAGTAATCCGAGTGATCATGGTGCAGAGACGCAAACAGGCGGTTAATGCCCCCAAATCCCGGCAAGCAGGTTGTTACCAAGTGCCATAAATTGTCATCTGAATTGACCTGTATGGTCGATCCCAGCTCTTGCAATATCTGCTTTAGCGCCTAGATTACGCTCTCATGCTTGTGAAGGCGGATCGAACAGAGAGAAGTAACAACAACAGCTCCATAAATTGATGTTTTATCTTGGGTAAAACGATATTTGCAGGAGAGTTGCTTCAAACTGGCGGGCCTATAGACGGACTGTAGTCCTTCCTCCTTTTACAAATTGAACTCCGGGTTTGTCCGGAAAAGAAGGAGGGATAGCGTACCGCAGAGAAATCTGAATGTATTGAATCGCGAAACAACCGGCTAAACATATCGGTTTTTTTGCGCGAAAACGCGACATTCAGAACCAAGCTCTTACATTTTGAAGCTTCACCCATTGGCCCGTGTCGGGCTTTTTTTTCCGGTGTATGTCCGCTTGCGGAGGTCAAAATTAAGGGATGTGGCCAACCTACGATACAAGCTCAATCCTTTGAAATGAAAGAATTATCTATGGCTTTGCCGAAGGTAAAAATTGTTGCTCTGCTGCCTGTCCTTTTTGTGACAACGGCTGCCTGTGCCTACACGCAAGGCCCAGCAACGACGACACCTGTCGCAGAAGCCAAGACTCCCCAAGTCGCTGAGCAGCCCGCGCCGGTTGAAACACCAACCCCTTCTGCACCTAAGGCAGAGGCTGAACTTACGCCGCAACCAATGCCGACCGAGATATCATCCGACACGCCCGTAATGGCCCCAAGCGATGAATCCAGCCCAGTTGCACCACCCAAAGCCGCACCGACCGTGCCCATTACCACCGTGGCCATTGCCGAAGAAACCATTACGGAACCGATTGTTGAAGCCGCTGTAATCCCGCCCGCCCTGATCATGATGGATATCAGCGACCAATACACCGGAGCCGACGGGCGGGGGCCGGTTATTGAATTCGCAGCGAAATGTACGTCG
>JAJFFR010000053.1 GCA_021776555.1 Robiginitomaculum sp. | reverse complement strand
TGGAACCCAACGCCGATGGCTGGGAAATGATTTTACACCCGCCCAAAGAGGACACAAAATGACCAATAGATGCGGCTGGGTTCCAGCCAATGATCCGCTTTATTGTGCCTATCATGATGAAGAATGGGGGGTGCCCGAGTGGGACAGCCGGGCGCTGTGGGAGAAGCTAGTGCTGGACGGTATGCAGGCCGGATTGGCTTGGATCACCATTTTACGCAAACGCGAGACCATTCGCGCCGCCTTTGCCGATTTTGATCCGGAAAAAGTCGCACGGTTTGACGAACGCGATATGGAGCGATTGCTAAGCGATACCGGCATCATCCGGTCCCGCGCCAAATGCCAAGCAACCATTGATGGTGCCAAGTTATTTTTGGATATGCGCGACAAGGGCGAAGATTTTTCAGCCTATATGTGGGACTTTATGGATGGTCGGCCCTTACAAAACGAATGGTCGGACTTCAAACAAGCCCCAGTGAAAACCGACTTATCTGAAACCATCACCAAAGACTTGAAATCACGCGGTTTCAAGTTTTGCGGGCCGGTAATTGTTTACGCATTCATGCAAGCAGTCGGCATGATCAACGATCACGCCACCGATTGTCATTGCTATGGCCCTGTGCGGGCGTTGGGCGAGGTCACCAATCGCTGAAACGTGATGCAATTTGAAACAAATCTTGCCTGACATGGCCCAGCCAGTCGGGTTAAGACATTGATCGGGGCTGTGTTTCAACCAACAGCAAAACAAGAAACTGGATCAGGCATGAGTAAAGCCGTCATTTCCGCAACCGGGCTGTGGACTCCAACAGATAGTATTTCTAACGACGAATTGGTCGCCAGCTATAATCAGTGGGCGGAAGCTTGGAACCAAGACAACCAAAGCGCCATCGAAACCGGCGAGGTGGAGGCCAAACCATTGTCTTCGTCTGCCTTTATCGAAAAGGCATCCGGCATCAAATCGCGCTTTGTCATTTCCAAAGCACCGATATTGGACCCGGAAGTAATGGCACCGCGCATTGCCGAACGCCCAGACACTGAGCTGTCCTTGTTGGCCGAAATCGCCGTGGCCGCTGCCAAAGACGCCATGGCCACCGCCGGACGCGATGCAAAAGATGTGGATACGGTATTGGTCGCCTGTTCCAATTTACAACGGGCCTATCCGGCCATCTCGATCGAAGTGCAAGACGCGCTTGGCATTGAAGGATTTGGTTTTGACATGAATGTCGCTTGTTCTTCGGCTACGTTCGGGATCGCCACCGCCCAAGGCATGATCGAAAGTGGACAAGCCAAATCGGTATTGGTTTGCAGCCCAGAAATTTGCTCGGGCCATCTAAACTTCCGTGATCGCGACAGCCATTTCATTTTCGGTGATGTCGCCACTGCCGTGCTGGTCGAAGCCGAGGAAATGGCCCCGGATGGCGCGTACAACATTTGTGGTTCGGTCTTGAAAACCAAGTTCTCGAACAATATCCGCAATAATTTCGGATTTTTGAACCGCGCTGCACCGGATGGCATTGGCGCAGATGACAAATTGTTCGTGCAAGAAGGCCGCAAAGTATTCCGCGAAGTTGTGCCTCTGGTCGCTGAAATGATCAATGAACAATTGCAAGACCTGAAAATCGACCCGAAATCGCTAAAACGCATGTGGTTACACCAAGCCAATTTGAGCATGAACAATTTCATCACCAAAAAGGTGATGGGCGAAGGCGCCAGCGATGATATGGCGCCGGTCATTCTGGACGAATATGCCAATACCTCATCGGCTGGTTCGATCATCGCCTTTCACAAAACCAAGTCGGATTTCGTCAAAGGTGACAAAGGTCTGATCTGCTCATTCGGGGCCGGATATTCGGCTGGCACCATCGTGATTGAGAAACGCTAGAGCCATGACAAATCAGGAACCCAACATCACCGAAATTGATATGGTTTCCGATCTGGTTTGTCCGTGGTGCTGGGTGGGTTTACGCCATTTGATGCTGGCTATGCAAACCAATCAAGACCAAATGTTTTCGCTGACGTTTCGCCCGTTTTTTCTGGATGCTAACCTACCCGAAGACGGCGTTGAATATCACGCCTATATGGATAAAAAATTCCCCAACAAAGATCAACGCAAAGCAGGTCTAAACGCCTTGGAACAAGCCGGGCGAGCCGTCGGCATTGATTTTCAATTTGGCAAGATTAAACGTCGCCCCCATACCGGCAAAGCCCATCGCTTTTTGCTGTGGGCGCAGGGACAAGAACGCGGCCTTGTCGCCAAAGAAGCCTTGTTCCACGCGTTTTTTACCGACGGAAAAGACATTGGCGACCATCAAGTGTTGGCTGAAATTGGCACCAGTTTGGGCATGGACGGCGCATTGGTGGTCGAGCTGTTGGAAAAACAGCAGGACAAGGCCAAAATCGAAGCCGAGGTAAAGGTGTTTCAGGAAATGGGTATTTCCGGTGTCCCAACCTTTATCGTTAATCGAAAAACCGGAATTTCTGGCGCGCTACCCCCGGCTGATCTGGCCCAATTTCTGGCTCAAAACAAATCTGCGTGAACGGTATTTGCTTGCCGAAAGAATTCCTCCATGGTTCAGTGATGAACATTTGGGGAGAAACATAAATGTTAGAAATGAGTGGAATTCAAGCGGCGAGCCTATATCTGGCCATTCAGATGATTTTGGTGATAGCATTGGCCTATCGGGTCGTGCAAGTGCGGGCCAAAGATAGCATTAGTTTAGGCGATGGTGAGGATTTGGGCATGCAACGCCGCATCCGCATTCATGCGAATTTGATTGAATATGCCCCGATGTTTTTTCTGGGCCTGTTTGCCTTGGCCGCCACTTCGGCTCCAGTGGTCCTGATCCACGGATTTGGTGCGGTGTTTACCTTGGCCCGGTGTGGACACGCCTTTAATTTCAACAATAAGGCCGAGAAGTCCGGCGCACCTAAGGGCCGCTTTTTTGGCACCTTGTTTACATGGTTATCCACCTTGGCATTGGCATTGACCCTACTTTTTTATGTGCTGATGGGCTGATTTTGATTGCTGTTGCCGCCTTGGTTTTGTAAGGCCAAGGTCATGAGCAAAATCAAAGCGCCCAGCGCACCTGAACCCACTCGTCTTGACCCCATTGTCAAGGACATGTTGTTGCTAGCCAAACAGGCTGGCGCAGGACAAGCCGAAGCCATATTGGTCGAATCACGCAACCTCTCGGTCAGTGTGCGCGAGGGGGTGATCGAAGATGTGGAAAGCTCTGAAACCCTGGATTTAGGGCTTCGAGTGCTGATCGGCCAACAGCAGTCATGCGTGTCATCGTCCGATCTTTCCAAAAACGGTTTGCAAAAAATGGCCGAACGGGCCTGCGCCATGGCAGCGCAAGCACCCGAAGATCCTTATTGCGGCTTGGCTGATCCGGATCAATTGGCCAAAGCGCAAGCCGACGAACAACTACAATTGTTTGATCCTGCCGAGATTGATCTGGATGGTCTGACCAAAAGGGCTTTGGCAACCGAGGCCGCCGCCTTGGACGTTTCAGGCATCAATTTACCAGCAACGGCCAGCGCCAGTTGGACGGTTGGTGCGGTCGCACACCGGACCAGCAATGGTCTGCACCGCAGCCGGGTAAACTCGTTTCATGGCACCAGCGTCATGGCCTTGGCCGAGCGCGATGGCTCGATGGAGCGCGATTGGGCGCAAACCAGCGCCCGTTGGCTCGAAGACCTCCGCGCGCCAGATGAACTTGGTGAGGAAGCCGGTACCCGGACCATCAACCGTCTGGGCGCGGCCAAAGGCGCTGGCGGCACCATGGCGGTTTTGTTTGAACCACGCACTGCCAAATCTCTACTTGGCATGTTTTTGGGTTCAATTACCGGCTCATCAGTGGCTCGTGGCGTATCCTTTTTGAAGGACCAAATGGATCAATTGGTTTTCGATCAAAACATTCAGATCATCGAAGACCCGTTTCGGCTGCGTGGCAGTAGTTCCGGATATATTGATAGTGAAGGGCTGGCCCGGCAATCCCGGCATTTGATTGAAAATGGCAAACTGACCAGCTGGATTCATAATCTGGCGTCAGCCCGGCAATTAGATCAGACGCCAACCGGCCACGGCGCTGTAGGAGTGGGTTCGCCGCCCGGCACCCGATTGTCCAATGTCTATCTGGCAGCGGGCAACAAAACCCCGGAACAATTGATGGCCGAGATGGGCAATGGATTGGTGGTGACCGATGCGTTTGGCGCTAGTTTTAATGGCGGCACCGGCGATTGGTCGGTCGGCATTGCTGGATATCGCTTTGAGGGCGGAACCCGCACCGAACCATTTTCCGAAATGACCGCGGCTGGCAATATGTTGGATATTTTCAAAAGCCTGATCCCGGCCTCTGACCTCAAACTAGAAGATGCAACGGAAACCCCGACCTTGTTGGTGCCGGAGTTGGCCGTCGCCGGGCAATAATATGGCAAACACCGATCTGGACCTTTTGCAATCGGCCGCCCGGCAAGCCGGGGCCTTGTCTATGCAATGGTTCGGGCAACCGGCAAAAGTCTGGGACAAGGGCGACAACCATCCAGTGACCGAGGCCGATCTGGCAGTGGATACCCTGCTGCACAAATTTTTGCGCGAAGCTCGACCGGATTATGGCTGGCTATCGGAAGAAACCATTGATGACCAATCCCGCTTGCGCGCCAAACGGGTTTTTGTGGTCGATCCGATTGATGGCACTCGGGCTTTCCTGCAAGGTAAACCACATTTTTGCACCTCGATTGCGGTGGTTGAAGATGGTCGGCCCATCGCTGGCGCGGTGTTTAACCCAGCCTTTGACGAAATGTATTCAGCCGCTAAAGGGCAAGGTGCCAGTCTGAACAACCAACCGATACGGGCCAGCTCACGAGCCGCGCTTGATGATTGTCGCATGGTGGCGCATCAAGGGTTATTCCGTCACAAAGGATGGGCCAAAAAATGGCCCCAGATGGAGTGCGCGAGCCGCAATTCCATGGCCTATCGCATGGTTTTGGTAGCAGGTGGTGATTGGGATGCAACACTGACCCTAAAGCCAAAATCAGATTGGGATCTGGCTGCTGCCGACCTGATCGCCAACGAGGCCGGAGCCGTAGTCAGCGATCCAATGGGCCAGAAATTTTTGTATAATCTGGAAACAACTACAAATTCCGGTGTGATCTGTGCTGGAAAGCCGATCCATGGTTTGATAAGAAGACGCATCAAACAAAGCCAAAAAGAGACCAACCATCATGAGCCAAAAAAATAAAGAACCGAAAAAAAACGATCCGCAATTGCTACACATAGTATTGGGCGGTGAATTGGAGGATGTGCAGAAAACCCGGTTCCAGGATTTATCTGAAATTGACTTTGTCGGCGCATTTCCTGATTACGCAACCGCCTTTACCGCTTGGAAAAGCGCCGCCCAGCGTTCAGTAGACAATGCCCACATGCGCTATTTCATCATTCATGCCCACCGTCTGTTTGACCCGGAACACGATCATCACGACCACGACTGAACCCGACGCCCGTTTGCGATTGTGGCGACGATTCGTCCGACCGCATCAAGGCTTGTTGCTGCTGGCGCTGCCCCTGATGGTGGTGGTCGCCGCTGCAACTTCGGCCTATCCGCTATTGATCAGTTTTGCCTTCAAATTGTTGGAAGCAGGTGATCCACGGATTTTGACCTTGATCCCGCTTGGGTTTATCGGTTTTGCCCTGACCAAGGCCTTGGCGCTTTATGGGCAGATATTGCTGACCAATGCCCTTGCTTTGCGCACCGTTCGCGATTTGCAAAGTGCCATGTTTGCTCATGTGCAAGACATGGATATCGCGCAATTGAACCAAGATGCTTCCGGTCTGCTGGTTTCGCGTTTTACCAATGATGTCAATTTGGCCAAGGAGGCGCTGGTTCGAGTGTCCAATAATCTGGTCCGCGACGCGTTAAGTGTGGTCGGGTTGCTGGGCGCCATGCTCTGGATGAACTGGAAGCTGGCCCTGATTATTCTGCTGGTCTATCCACTGGCTACATTTCCAGTGATCTGGTTGGGTCGCCGGGTGCGCGCCCTGTCAGATGCGGCCCAGCACCAAATCGGCCGGATGACCGCTTTGCTCAGCGAAAGCATTGCCGGCACCCAAATGGTTCGATCATTTGGTTTGGAATCGCGCGAGCAATCCCGGGCCAAGACCAGCTTTGCCGAACGCTACCAATTGGCCATGCAATTAACCCGCACCAAAGCTGCAGTTGATCCGTTCCTAGAAGTACTGGGTGCGGCAGCACTGGCCGCAGTGATCGCTTATGCCGGTTGGCGCGCCATGAGCGGCAATTCGGCCATTCCAGAACTCATGGGGTTTATCGCGGCACTGGCTGCCATGGCCCCGGCAGCGCGAGCTATCGGTACGTTAAATGCGGTCTGGCAAGAGGGCATGGCCGCAATTACGCGGGCCTTTACCCTGCTTGACGAAATACCAACCATCACCAGCCGACCAGATGCCAAACCGTTGGTCATAAATTCCGGCGAAGTACGGCTGGAGGCGATCAACTTTGCCTATGGCGAAGACAGCCCGGCCCTTTCCAATTTTTCCATAACGGCCAAGCCGGGTCAGACTTTGGCTTTGGTTGGTCCATCTGGGGCTGGGAAAAGCAGTATTTTTAACCTGCTCTTGCGGTTTTATGACCCACAAAGCGGACAGGTTTTGCTGGATGGTACGGATATCTCCACTTGCGATCTGGCTAGTTTGCGCCACGCCATTTCAGTAGTTAGCCAGCATCCGGTTTTGTTTGACGACACGGTGCGGGCCAACATTGTCTTTGGTCGGTCAGAGGCCAACGACCAGCAAATCCGGGCCGCAGCACAGGGCGCAGCAGCCTTGACATTTATCGAAAGCCTGCCCCACGGGTTTGAAACCCGGGTCGGAGAAAACGGTAATGCGCTGTCCGGCGGCCAACGCCAACGTATCGCCATTGCCCGCGCAATCTTAAAAGACGCACCGATCCTGCTATTGGATGAAGCGACCAGCGCACTGGATGGTGCAACCGAAGCCAAAGTGCAAGACGCCTTGGCTAAACTCATGCAAAACCGCACCACCTTGGTCATTGCCCACCGCTTAGCCACAGTTCGTAATGCAGACCTGATCGTCGTGCTGGATCATGGACAAGTGGTTGAACAAGGTAAACATGACAGCTTGCTGGCCCAAGGCGGCCTATACACCAAGCTGGCCGGGGCACAATTACGCTAAAGGTTTTTTTACGGACGAATATAAGCCGGTCCCCGGACATGATCCGGGATCCAGTTCTTTTACCAATGCGATCCCCTCATCCCGACCTTCTCCCCATGGGAGAAGGGGCGCAGCTGTAATATCAGGGCAATAGTACCCCCTCGCCCCTACGGGGAGGGGGCTGGGGTGAGGGGGCAAACATCGCGAATACCCCTACTCGCGGCGCAAGACCTTTTCGACCAGTACATTTCCCAACCAGTTTTCCATAAAGGCCGCTTTGACCGCTGCCGGGTCGTATTCGATTTCCACCCAATTACTAAAGGTGATGTGTTTTTGCGCAGCAAAATCCAGATAAGATTGAAAGAAAAAGTCGAGCATGCCGGTCTTGCCCGCTTTGACATGCAAGGTTTTAAGCGAAAGCTGCTGCATGGCTTGCTCGATGCGTTGGCCCTTGGCAAAATGCATATAAAGCGCCGCCATAAACCCGGCCCGATCCGCTCCTGATTTGCAATGCATCAAGGCCGGATACTCAATACGTTTGAACAGATCACGCGCTCCAAAAATCACTTCGGACGGATGGGTATCCCGTGATTTTACAGTGAAATTTTCCAGTACAATTCCATGTTTTTTACAAGCCTCAACCTCGAGCGCGTGAAACCCGCTATTCAAACCACCGCGCAAATTGATGATGGTCCGAATACCGGCATTGGCCCACGCCTCAATCTGCTTTGGCGAGGGTTGGTTGGTCCGCACCATTTCATCGGAAATCCAGCGCTTGTTTTGGAAGCGCAGCCGCAAAAATCCGTGGTCACGCCACATCAAATCCGCTTCAGCCTTTCTTCGGCCCTTTGTTGTGGTTAGATCGAAGGTCATGGGTGCCTTTCTGCTACGAACACGCTACAAATCGCTAATGAGCCAGCCATTGGGAAAGAAACTGTTTCGATCCAGACCGGTACAATTTGTACTGGCACTGGTTTTGGCTGGATATATGAAACTGGTCAAGCACACCACCAAATGGCGGGTCGAAGGGTTGGAAATTGTCGAGCCGGTCTGGGCCGGTGGTGAAGGGGTCATTGGGGCGTTATGGCACTCACGAGTTCTGATGACCATTGCCGGATGGCCCACCGCCCGCCCGCCCGCCAAACAACCGCCTAGCATTTTAATTTCCCTCTCCTCCGATGGAGCCTTTATTTCTCGTGCCACTCGCATGCTGGGCGTTGGCGTGATCAGAGGATCAGCCGCCAACCGCAAAAAGAGAGGCAAAAACAAAGGCGGCGTTTCTGCGTTTCGCAAAATGATGACCCACATCGAAACTGGCGGTTGTTTGGCCATTACCCCGGACGGACCGCGCGGCCCTCGGATGCGGGCCTCGATGGGTGCGGTGCAACTCGCGGCCAAAACCGGTGCGCCGATCCTGTGTTTTGCTTGGTCGACCAGCGCCGCCAAATTCTTCTCCAGTTGGGACCGGTTCTGCCTTCCCTTGCCGTTTGGGCGCGGGGTGATTGTCTGGCAAGGACCCATATGGGTGCCGAAGGATGCAGATGAGCAAATACTGGAAGCCAAACGCCAACAAATGGAAGATCAATTGATTTATGCAACCCAGCGGGCCGATCAGGCTTGTGGTCACGAGCCGATAAAACCAGACGCGGAGGCCAACTCGTGAAAGCTCCCTTTTCGCTTCGTCTATATGTTTTGCTGTCAAAACTATTCGGCTGGCTGTATCACCCGGTCCTGACCCTCCGAAAATGGCGGGGCAAGGAAGATGCCGCCCGGGTCCGGGAACGCTTTGGTCATAGCGAAATCGAGCGGCCAAAAGGGTCATTGATCTGGATCCATGGTGCCAGCGTTGGCGAAAGCGGCTTAGGTCTGGCACTAGCCCACCAAATAGCCTTGCAACGTCCTGACATCTCGTTTTTGTTTACATCAGGTACCATTAGTTCAGCTAAAATGATTGCAGCCCGCTTGGGCCAAAACCAGTTTCATCAGTATCTGCCGGTGGACACACCCCGGTCGATCAATCGGTTTTTGGCTCATTGGCAGCCCAACCTAGCCATTTTGCTCGAATCCGAGATATGGCCCAATCTGATCTTGCAAACTAAAGAAAAAGACATTCCGCTAGCTTTGATCAATGCTCGAATGAATGAACGCTCCCGTGGGAATTGGAGCAAGAGAATTGATACGGGCCGCGCTTTGTTTGGGCAGTTCAACTGGATCAGTGCCGCCGATCAGGCAAGTGCTGATTTTCTGTCGCAAGTGACCGGACAGGTGCCGACCTTGCCCGGTAATTTGAAAATGCTCCCCGTTCCAATTGCCCCGCAACCTGCTTGGCTGAACGAGTTGCGCCAAAGCTTAGCCGGGCGTCCGATCTGGCTTGGTGCATCAACCCACGAGGGCGAAGATAAAATCTTGATGCAAGCCCATGCCCCGGTCTTGCAAGAACACAAGGACGCTTTGTTGATCATTGCACCCAGGCACCCAGAACGAGCCAAAGCCATTGGACGATTGGCCGGGGGGCGCAATTTGAGCCATTCCACATGGTCCAAAACCGGCCACGCCAATGCTTCTATTCTCATTGCCGATACCATTGGTGATATGGAAAGCTGGCTTGATCTGGCCGACATCGTGTTTGTTGGCGGTTCGCTGGGCAATGGTAAAGGCCATAATCCGTTAGAAGCCATTCGGGCCAGAATACCGGTATTATCTGGCCCACAAGTGATCAGTTTTGCCGAAATTTATAACGCACTGGAACACGCAGGTGCCGTACAATTGCTGAACACCGCACCGGAAATTGCCAAGGCGGTATTAACCAGACTTGGCCAACCAGACATTACGCCGGCGCAGGTACAAGCGGCAACCGGCTGGCTGAACCAAGCGGAAAGCGAGATCGCCGACGGGGTAGTTGGGCCACTACTCTCACTGTTACAAGGAGGCCATCATGCGGCCTCCTGAGTTTTGGAATACCCGCCACGGCCGGGCGGCGGCTCCGGTCACCCGCGCCTTACTTACCCCGATCAGTTGGGTCTATAGTGCGGTTTCAAACTGGAAATTTTCACGCACAGAATCCATTCGTCTGTCTGTTCCGGTGATCTGTGTTGGCAATATCAATATGGGTGGCACCGGCAAGACACCTTTGGCCATCAAGCTGGCCCAGCATTTGATCGGGCAAGGTCTGCACCCGGCTTTTCTGACCCGGGGTTATGGCGGCAAACAACGAGACGCCTTGCAGGTTGACCCCAAACTTCATAGCCATCGCGACGTCGGCGATGAGCCATTATTACTGGCCGATATTGCTCCGACTTTTGTGGGGCGGGACAGACTAGCCAGCGCCGAATTGGCCATTCAAGCCGGCGCCAGTTGTTTGGTCATGGATGATGGCTTTCAAAACCCGGTTTTAGCCAAGGACTTGTCCTTGCTGGCAATTGATGCCGAAATTGGTTTGGGAAATGGGCGTGTTTTTCCAGCTGGTCCATTGCGTGAACCGGTCAGTCGGGCGTTACAACGAGCCGATGCCCTTGTGTGGATTGGGCCAGACGGCAAAGCCAAAAGCCATGACGAACTAGCCACGTTTACTGGAGCGGTGTTGTCGGCCAAGCTGACATCGCAAGCCAAACCGCCGAGTGGCAAAATCCTAGCGTTTGCCGGAATCGGCCGCCCGGAGAAATTCTTTTCGTCCCTACGCGCTGCCGGGGCTGAACTGGTGCAGGAAATAGCCTTTGGCGATCACCATGCCTTTACCGCAAAGGATGTAGCCAATTTGACCCAATGGGCCGAACAAACCCAAGCCAGATTGATCACCACCACCAAAGACGCAGTGCGTTGGCCCGAAGAATTGTGCGCTGATCTACTGGTCTGGCCGGTGGCGTTGGAATTTGCAAAACCAGATGATGTTGAAAACCTGTTGGCGGAGGTAATCCGCTCATGCACGTAAGAAAACAAGCATCGGTTTTTTTGTGGGCGCAATGGGTCATCGAAGCCGGATTGTGGTTTGCCCTGATGGGCCTGTTTCGTCTGTTGCCGATTGAGTGGGCCTCTGGTCTAGGCGGCTGGGCCATGCGCCAGCTCGGCCCGTTATTGTCAGCCCACAAGACAGCATTGATCAATATCAAACTGGTATTCCCGGACCTCTCCGCAGCGCGCAGTCAAAAATTGGCTTTGGCCTGTTGGGACAATCTGGGCCGGATTGCCGGGGAGTTTCCACACTTGAACGAACTGCGCCCGTTTGACGAAGACGGTCGGGTGGAGGTTTGTGGGCAGGAACATTTGCAAGCAATTATTGACAGCCAAAAACCGGCCGTATTGATCTCTGGCCACTTTGCCAATTGGGAAGTGATGGCGGCTGCCATCTGCCAAGGTGGTCTTCCAGCTCGCGTATCATTTCGCCATGCCAACAACCCATGGATTGACCGCTCGATCACCCGCATCCGTCTGGCTTATGGCATTCCGGAACTGAGCGCCAAGGGCGGTGCAGGTGCCAAAGAAATGCTGGAAGCCATGAAGTTAGGGCAAAGCGTTACGTTTTTGAATGATCAGAAGTTTAATCAAGGCATCAAAGCCAACTTCTTCGGGCAAGAGCTGAAGACCGCACCCGGCCCGGCCCGCTTGGCCTTACGCTTTGATGCACCAATTTTACCGGTGTCGATTGTCCGGCTGCCCAAAGCCCGGTTCCGGGTCAATTTTCATCCACCCATTCAGGTGTCGAGCCATGCTGATCGTAATTTGGCGATTGCCGAAACCGTCGAGCAGATCAATCTATTTTTAGAAGCGCGCATTGTCCGCCATCCTGAAAGTTGGTTCTGGGTCCACCGCCGCTGGCCCAAAGAAACCTACAAGAAGCCAGTCTAGACGTATTGCGGCCTACGGGGCTGTGTATTCCAGCGCCAATTTGGGATTGATATAGGTGCCGCGCACCTTGATACCCCAATGCAGATGCGGGCCAGTAGCCCGTCCGGTCATTCCGACCTCGCCAACTTTTTGACCTTGCCCCACCCAATCGCCCAATTTCACATCCAGCTTTGACATGTGCAGCATGACACTCATCACGCCAGCCCCGTGATCCAGCACCAGCAACCCGCCTTCAAAATACATGTCCGGTTCGGCCAGCACCACTTCGGCTGCCGCCGGTGCCAGAATATCTGTACCTTTTGGGGCTGCAAAATCCATACCCAAGTGCGGGTTTTTGGGCTTGCCGTTCAAAATGCGTTGTGATCCATAAACCCCAGATGTCCGTGAAACTTCTACTGGTTTGGTAAAGCCACCGGCATACCAACTGGCGGCTGTTCGGTGCGCCCATGCGGTTTGTTTCTTTTTCCAGTCGGCTTCGACTTTTTGTTGTTGTTCTAACGTGCGCGGCGTGACCTTGCCCGGCGGCAAGCCATCAATGCGCTCAATCGCCCAATTCCCGGCCTGCAAGGTGAACTGCTGCGCCTCGATTGTCGGTTGCCAGTGCCGCGAAAGGCCCTTGGCTTGTATGGTAATGTCCAAGGGAGAATTACGTGAAAACGGCAAAAATGCCGGATGGTCGAAGGATAGCTTTGCCTGTTTGCCGTCGGAGGTCTCCAACTGGTAGACACCAGCATCTGCGGACAAAGCGCAGATCAAAAACCCACCCTGCAAGAGAGGTCCGGTGCAAGACATGCTAGCCGGAGCACGATCTTCACCCATGGCTGGTTGGGCCGCAAATACCGCAAACAACAAGCAAAAGGCCCGGATCATTTGTCGCTCTGCAAGGTTTTCCAGCGCGTAGTGGCTGCATCGGCATCTATATAGGCTTCTTGCAATTCGACCGACCAATAGGCCAGGTTGTGCAAAGGGATTTGCCGGCCGGTTTCCGCACAGAGCACATGAGCGCCCGGGCGGATCACCATAAATTCGCCGGCACCGTATTCCAGTTCGGCCAGTCCACTAAATCCATTGTCCAGCAGGTTCATGTCTTATTGCCTTTGTGTATCCACTCGTCTTGCCATACAAAAACGCCCCGCCCTTTGCAAGGCGGGGCGCTTTCACGTTTAACCATCAATAGGCTAGTTCCGGCTACCGCCAAACAGGCTGAGCATGAACATAAACATATTGAGGAAATCGAGATAGAGAGTTAGCGCACCCATTATGGATACCCGCGCTGCCATCGTGGCATCGGCCCCGATCGCATAATAGGTGTGCTTCAATTTTTGAGTGTCATAGGCAGTCAATCCAGCAAAGATCAACAATCCCAATACCGATACAGCAAACTGCACGGCGCTGGACGCCAAGAAGATATTGACCACAGAGGCAATGATAATGCCAATCACGCCCATGATCAGGAAACTACCCCACCCGGAAATGTCTTTCTTGGTGGTGTACCCCCACAAGCTTAGCGCGCCAAACATGGCAGCGGTCATGAAGAATATCTGAGCAATGGCAATGCCGGCAAAAGCCAGAAAAATCCACGACAGGGACAGACCCATCACTGCAGCAAAGGCATAAAACCAGCCGCGCGCTGCGCCGGGCGACATTTTGTACACACGAGTCGCCAGAAAAAACACAAAGCCCAACGGGGCGAACATCACGACCCAACGCAATGGTGTGGTATGAATCATTTGCATCAAAGCTGGGGATTGCGAACTGAAATAGGCGATTGTACCGGTAATGCCCATCGCAACCATCATGTGGTTATAGATGCCCAGCATGAAGGTGCGTAAGCCCTGATCCATGCTCATATCCATGCTTGGTGCATGGGACATCGTACGGTGTTGGTTGTCCATTGGTTCAACTCTTCCTTTGTTGTGCCCCGCGTGAAGTAGGGCGTTCCGTCCATATATCGGTGTTTTGGGGCCTTTTATCAAGGGGAAGTCTGCCGGTTGCAGGTGACAAAACGGTAAACAATCGCCAAAACAGCAATTCCGATGCCCTTTCGGAGCAAAACACCCAGAACTTTGCCGGAGTAATCATGCGTTTATTCAGCGCCATTCATATCCCAGAACTCTTGCACCAAGCGGTTTCGCGCTTGCAAGCCGGATTGCCAGGGGCGCATTGGAGGCCAGAGGAGAATTTCCACGTCACCTTACAGTTTTATGGCGATGTAGAGCCGGTGGCCGCCCACGATCTGCGCCTCGCCCTACAAGACGTTATGGTTCCACAATTGGAATTAGTCATTACCGGCCTAGGCCATTTTGGCGGCAAAAAACCATTTGCTGTGTGGGCTGGCATTGCCGGTGCCAGCCCACAAGAAAATCAGCAGCTCCACAAACTGGCCGATGACTGCCACCAAGCTGCAAAGCGCGCCGGGATCGATGCGCCAAGGCGCAAATACACTCCGCACCTGACCTTGGCTTATTGCAAAGGCACAACGTCCACTGATGTGGCGCAGTATTTTGAAGAATTTGAGGGCTATGAAGCGATCCGCTTTCAAACCGACCAGTTTCATCTGTTCTCGTCACATTTGGGCAAGGGGCCAGCCGGATATCAGGTCGAATCTAGCTTCAGTTCTGACTAAATTGGAATATATGTTCTGATTGACTAATTTTTCCGGATTAAATTTACTGAACAACGGCAAAACAACACATTCAGAGCGCGTTCAGGTTTGCTTTGTCATAAAAACCTTGCGTGCGTCCTTGGGTGCGCCGGTATCAACGCTTGGCAGTACTGCAAATCGAGCGGCCGGCGCACCCATTTTACGCAAAAGATACTACCGGCCACAAGATCATAATCTTGAATTATCGTGCTTAGGTTGATTTGGCTTCCAGTGGTGGAATACGCAAAACTTGACCGGGATAGATGCGATCTGGATGCTCCAACATCGGCGTGTTGGCTTCAAAAATAAGCATGTATTTCGACCCAGCCTTATAATGCTTTTTGGAGATCGCCCACAAGGTGTCGCCCCGGATCACCGTGTGATAGGCCGCTTCCGGTGCCGGCTCTTCAACTTCTAGATGATCCTCGACATTGCCAATGCCTTGCACATTGCCCAACGCGATCAAGATTTTTTCTTTCTCGGCCTGACTGGTGGTTTTGCCGGTGACTTTTACGGTTTCGCCATCGACTTCGATCGTGATATTTTCCGTAGCTAGGCCCAGTTTTTCGACTTCTGCACGCAAGGCCGCTTCGTCTTTTTCCTTGCCCTTGCCAATGCCCAGCTTGCGACCAACAGAGGCAGCAAATGCGATCAAGTTCATATCAAATTCTCCATCAAGTGAAGAATACAGCTTGCACGAGACAACTCATGCGCGTCTAGGGCCAAAATCATGACTGGTCAGATCAATCAAAGCTGATTATAGGTCAGTCAATACTGCTGTTTGTGATATGGAGATTATCATGGTTGCCTTGTTGGCTTTGTTGGGAACTGCCGCTGTTTTTGCCATCCTCAACCTGATTGAGTACGGACGCCTCGACTAGTTTCGGGCGCGACGCGCACCTGTTCGTTTTCAGCCAGAGCCGCACTGATGGTGGCCGCCAGTACTGGCACCTCAAAGGGCTTGGCCAGATAGGCATCCATACCGGCTGCGCTGATTCTTTCCTCGATGCCCGGCCGCACATCGGCGGTCAAAGCAACAATTGGCAGATCAGCATTGGCCAAACCAGATTTTCTGATCTGTGTCGTGGCTTCAAATCCATCCATTACTGGCATGTGCAGGTCCATCAGGATCAGATCAAAATGCTCTGCCTGAAACAGCTCCAGCCCTTCTTTTCCATCTGATGCCACGGCACTGCTGTGTCCTAATTTTTCCAACACCAACCCAATCAGGCGTTGGTTGGTCCGGTTGTCCTCAACGATCAAAATATGACCCGCACTCTGCTCAGTGTCTGCGCTTTGTGGCTCTGGCTCCTGAACCGTCAAGGCCAATGTAAAAGTCGAACCGACCCCCGGCGTGCTGGCCACTTCTACATCACCGCCCATCAACCGGGCTAAACGGCGGGTAACCGGCAAGCCGAGGCCCGCCCCGTCGAATGATCGACCAATACCGGTGTCTTGTTGGTGAAACAGCTCGAATATCCGATCCATGCTCTCGGTTGGTATTCCTGGTCCGGAATCAGTAATTGAGACATACAACATGTCCGCTCCGGCCTCTGACGCGCCCATCCAAGAAGAGATTCGGATCTTTCCCTTCGCCGTAAATTTAACGGCATTGCTGAGCAAATTACTGAGGCACTGCCGAAACCGCCGCCGGTCCATCACCTTGTGCCCACCAACGTCCGGCGTACATTGTATCGAGATCGACAAACCCTTTTCCTTGGCAAAGCCGGTCATTTCACAGATGGCGGCTTTTAGCTCATCGGTGACATCCAATACATCTTCGGCCAGCACCAGTTCATCGGCTTGTAGCTTGGCCACATCTAGCAAATTATCGACCATGGAAAGCAAATGCGAGCCAGCCTGTAAGATCGTATCCACAAACTCGTTTTGATCCTTGCTCAACGGCGTATCCGCCAATAATTGCGACATGCCCGATATCGCATTTAACGGCGTTCTGATCTCATGGCTAATGGTTGCCAGAAATTGCCCTTGCTGGCGCATGGTCTCTTCATCGACAGTGTTCATAGGAATTCTCTTTTCTCGTATTGGCAGTTCATCCAGGTCAAAATTGATGTAATATCGTTACTCTACTTTTTCGTGTATATTTTGACTGTATAACAACCAATGGTTATTTGGCTGTTAACAACCTTCCTAAACCAATATGCGCTTGGTGCTTGTCTTGCGAAGTGGGTTGTGGGAAACGATTGCACTGAAGTTTTACCGGTCTTGCTACCGGTCAGGAGTCGAACCGCGTCATGGAAATAATAGTACCTCTGTTATGGCTGGTTTTTGGCATTGCTGTATTGATTATATCTGGCGATGTGTTGGTGCGCGGTTCTGCATCTTTGGCCAAAGGCTGGGGCATCCCACCTTTGATCATCGGCTTGACGGTGATTGCCTTGGGTACTTCTGCACCCGAACTGGTGGTTAGTGTCGGCGCAGTACTAGCCGGTGCGCCGGGTTTGGCTATCGGTAATGTCATTGGCTCCAACACAGCCAACATGCTGTTGGTGCTGGGTGTGCCTGCCATGATCATTCCGATCACCACCACCGCCCCCGGCACCAGACGCAATGTATCCATTGCCATTGTTGCGGCGATTATCTTTTACCTAATGGCCTGTCGCGGTCAGATCGTGTTTTGGCAGGGGGCGCTGCTGTTTGCGCTGATCTTGGCCTATCTGCTCTATCTGTTCACCCAAGCCCGTAGCGGCAAGGAAGTCGCTGCCGACATTACCGAACTAGCCGATGTGGAACATATGGACGGCCTGCCCAAAACCGGCCGAACCATTGCCCTGTTTATTTTGGCTGGCGTAATCGGTTTGCCCATTGGTGGGCACCTGGTTGGTAGCAATGCGGTTATCATTGCCAGTACACTCAACATTTCAGACGCCATTATCGGACTGACCATTGTGGCGATCGGTACATCATTGCCTGAATTGGCCACTTCGGTCATTGCCGCATTTCGCGGACATTCCGAACTGGCTGTGGGCAATGCCTTTGGCTCCAACATTTTCAACATTTTTGCAGTGGGTGGCGCGGCGGCCATGACCGGAACGCTTCCCGTAGAGCCGTCCTTGTTGCGCCTTGATTTGCCGGTCATGCTGGGCGCTTCGATTTTGGTCGCGGCATTTGCCTTTGCCCGCCGTCCGATTGGCCGCGTGGCTGGGTTTTTGCTGTTTGCTTCTTACGTGGCCTATTTGAGCTGGCTCGTGTCCAAGGCGTTATAGCCCATGGGTCGCATCCTGATCACCGGCGCCGGAGCGCGTATCGGACAATTGCTGGCCATCGCTTTGGCTAAAACTGGGCACCATATCATTGTGCATTACCGAAGCTCAGAGAAAGGTGCCGCCAGAACCTTGCGCCAGATCGAAGCCATGGGCGGCAGCGGTGAATTGGTCCAAGCCGATCTGGAAGATCACCAGGAATGCACCACATTATTGCCCAAAATCGCCACCAGTACCGGCCCGGTACAAGGCCTGATCAACAATGCCAGCCGGTTTGAAAATGATCATTTGGCTGAACTGAGCGCTGATGATTGGGATCGGCATTTCGCGATCAATGCCAAAGCACCGGTGTTCCTGAGCCAAGGCTTCGCGGCGCAATTACCGACCGATCAATTCGGCCATGTGATCAATTTACTCGACCAACGCCTATCCCGACCCCACCCGTCCTTTTTCAGTTATACCTTGTCCAAAGCGGCCCTGTCGGCTGCCACCCAGACCATGGCACAAGCCTTGGCCCCGCGCATTCAAGTCAACGCCGTGGCTCCTGGCCCGACCTTGCAAGGCGCGCGGCAGAGCCAGGCGGATTTTGCAGCGCAACAATCCCAAAGCCTGTTGCAAAATGGATCCCCTCCAACCGAAATCATCCAAGCAGTACAATACCTGTTGCAAGCCAAAGCCGTGACCGGCCAGACGCTAATCGTCGATGGTGGTCAACATTTGGCTTGGCAACACACTACAGATGCCGGGATCACTGAATGAGCCAGACCAAGATATTCCTGCGCGGCTTCAAAGTCATGGTCAGCATTGGTGTGCATCCGCACGAACACCTAGCCAAGCAATTGATCAAGGTCGATGTTGAGTTGCAATTGGGCAAGCTGCCCCCACCCCAAGATGATCGGCTGATCGAAACCTTAAATTATGAATGGGTGGCCGAGTTGATCGAAGCCGAGTGCGCCGCCGGACATGTGCAATTGATCGAGACATTGGTCGAGCGCATCGCCGAACAATGCCTAATCGACCCCCGGGTCGATGCCGTACAAGTCCGCATCGAAAAACCCGGCGCCATCACCAAAGCCGACGCCGCCGGCGTCGAAATCACCCGCTCTCGCATGGAGTGAAATGCGCCTGAGGGTTGGCGCTTGGTTCCGGCCCCCGGACTTGATAGGCTCCTAAACCACCCACCTCATGCTGAGGTGCGACCGAAGGGAGCCTCGAAGCATTGGCGGCGCAACGAACCACTAGCGCAACTGAAACCGCCGCCGCAGAGCCAGTAAAAACAAAAACAACAAAGCCGGCGAGGTTAGCCCCTGCACCCACATCAACAATCCCGCCAAAAACGGATGCTGCATCAGAGCCACCATAAATGCCGGTTCCGGCTCTCCCAAAACGGAAGAGATCGAATTGCTGATCGGCGGCAGCGAAAACCGCAGGGCCGCTTCTAAGCCATGCAAAAATCCCGACCTCGAATCAAACCCGCTCCAAATCGCCAGCATCCAATACCCGATGCCAACCATCCCAAACAAACCAGCCAACCACAAAACCGGCCGCAACGGATCCAACCCATAATCAGAAAACAACCCATAGGTTTTCGATAACCAACGAACCGTATTCGGTACATCCTTCGTGTCGACTCGCCGCTCCCGCGCCTGCATTTCTAGCCGCGCAAATTTTATTTCCTGTCCATGGTTTCGCAGAGTCTCCATGTGTTGCCGTAAGATACGAAAAGCAGATTGGTAATTGGCGGCCTGATTGCCACTGGATGGCAAAGCAAACATACAATCGTCAAAATGGCTATCTGGATGAAACTGACAATTCCCAAACATGGCTACGCCTTCAAAAATAACGCCAACGAATTCTGAACCTGCACCGAATTTGACATCATTGAAACTGGATGTTCCTTCAAAGAAAACTTTGTCAAACGTAGCCATTTTACAAAAATATGAATGTTCAAATCGGGCCATAGCACCAAACCTAGATTTCTTAAAAATCGCCCAATCTTGAAAACGAGCATATCCAAATGAGGTATCCTCACCAAACCAAACATTTGAAAATTCGGCACACCACTGGAAATATGCATGCGTAAAGTCGGCCCAATAACCAAACCTAGCGGAACTAAAATCTGCTTCCTCGCCAAAATAAGCGTGCTGAAACCAAGCTAAATCACCAAAGTTAACATTCCAGAATTTATTGGAATCGCCAAAACGACCCCAGTTCGCATTAACATAAATTTTCTGAGAATTTTTTTGTCGAAGAGCTTCACTCTTTGATGGATGGAAGGATAATATAAACCAGTTCGGGAAACAAATACCTTGCAACTGTGCGCGCGTATCAGGTTTGCTGGCCTGCTTGTCCGTACCAGCCAGCAATTTTCCCAATATTACCTCTCGCCAGTTCCTCCATGGCTCCTCTGCCCATTTAACTTCCTTTGATTTTAGGCTCTTATTTCCCAGCCGGTCATGTGGCGGCAAATGAAAGCGAGTCCATTTCCTTTTTCCAAAAAAAACCTGAGTAGCTTCTTCTTCCCGCCAATAATCCTGCAAGGTATGACCATCCGGGGTGCCTCTCAATCTTGTGCTCTTTCAACCCTTCCCACGAAAAATCTTGTGCCCACCAAGCATCGAAATGATCCCAATAGTAGGGGTCCTCATTGATAGCTTTTTGCGAGTCGGTTAGTTGGCGTTGGGACATCATTGGCCTTTCGGGAGCGAGGATAGGCCGATTCGGGTGGGGTGCGTTGGGACTACCGATCCTTTGAGCAATTGTATTTCAGGTTTATGTTTTCCAGGGTTCTTTTTGTCGGATTACGGCGTTTTTGGTTATGAGCAGTTTTCGGGCAACAGCTACGATGACGACTTTATGTGATTTTCCCTTGTCTTTTAGTTTTGTGCCATTTGCACCAAGCTTGCCTGGACCCCGGACTAAATCCGGGGACTTACGAACTCGGGCTGTATGGCGTGGCTTGTTGTCACTTCGGCGGTAACCCACCAACAAACACGGCTGCAAAGTCGATCCAGAACGTAAGGCCTGCTTCTTCGGCCGCTTCTGCATCTACCCAAATAATGCCGCCCATGCGCCGCCCGTTAAAGGCAATTCCTTCCGTGCCTTCATGGGTTAGGGCTTCGGGTTCGCGGGGTTTGCCGACCCGGAACATGTAGCGACCCACTTCGACCCCGCACAGCATATTGCCATGTAGCATCCAGCAAAAGCCACCAAACATGGCCTTTTCGGTGATGCCCGCGCGGCCTTCCAGCGCATCGCGCATTTGATCGGCAAGGTGGGGATCGTGTGGCATCGGGTTTCCTAGTCCAGCTCAGCAATGACTTTTTCGGGGCCGCCGGTTGCGCCCTCGGCAAACGAGGTCAGCTTGTCGTCCCGAATGTCCCACGATGGGGCGCGATCGGTATAGACCGCCATCGCCGGTTGGATAATTTCAAGATCATCCAGACTGGAGGCCCGAAAAAAGATCATCCCCGGCATGGCCGAATTAGTGGAATAAATTGGCGAGCCGCAGGTCGGGCAAAAATTCCGGGAGACCACATTGCCGCTATCGGCTGGATGATCATAAGCTGCCAACTGGCCGGTAATGCTGGCGCTGTCTTGCTTGGTAACCACATGGGTGCCATGGCCGGTGCCACTGGTTTTGCGGCAATCCACACAATAGCAGTGAGCCGACAACATCGGGTCGCTGGTGCTTTGGTAACTCACCGCGCCGCATAGACATTTTCCGCTAAATCCTTTGGTCATTTTACTTCTCTTTCTTTTTTACTGCGCATTCTGTTTGATCAGAATGGCTTGTGGCTTGAGCTTGAGGCGATTTTGATTTCAGTTTCAAATTTAGTAAATAGTAAGTTGCAATTAACTAGTGAGTCAAGATAGAATCTCCAAACTGATTTGCCAGCGCTGTGGTTGGGATCCCAAAGCTGGCAAATCGTGGCGATTGCCAGTGGAAGCCAATGAGCAACAAGCGAGGTGCGACATGTCTTGGGGAGAAGTAGAACAGCGATCCGGCTGTCCGATTTCCACCACATTGGAATTGGTTGGTGATCGATGGACCTTGATTGTGTTGCGCGATCTGATCAATGGAAAAGCCCGTTTTTCAGAATTATTAGATTCGCCAGAAGGGATCACGCCTAGCGTTCTTTCTGCTCGGCTCGAACGCATGACTAAAAATGGATTAGTGACCCGTGCGCCGTATTGCCAGCGTCCGGTGCGATACGCCTACCAATTAACCGAAAAAGGTCTGAGTTTGCATCCGGTATTGGTCGCCATGTGCCAATGGGCCAATGTCCATTATCCAGACACGTGGGTCGCCCCGGACAGTTTTATGGCCGATCAGGTTGGGTAAATTTCACCAAACCAGCGTCCTGCCGAACCAAAACCGGTTGCGGGCCTTGTAAAATCTATTCTAGATTGCCGCCAACACGTTTGGAAAATGATGGGCGAGGAGAGCTTGATGAGCCGCGAAGCAATGGGTTTTGATGTGGTGATTGTGGGCGCAGGTCCAGCCGGGTTGTCGGCGGCCATTCGTCTGAAACAATTGGCAGCGGAGACCGACAAAGAGGTCTCGGTGGTGGTCCTTGAAAAAGGGTCCGAAGTGGGCGCTCATATCCTATCCGGGGCGGTGATTGATCCGGGTGCCTTAAGCGATCTTCTGCCCGATTGGAAAGAACGCGGTGCGCCGCTAAAAACCGAAGTGGTCAAAGACAAGTTCCTACTGCTGACCGAACAGGGCGCCATTCCGTTGCCCGGTTTTGTGATGCCAAAGATAATTCACAATCATGGAAATTATATCGCGTCTTTGGGCAATATCTGTCGCTGGCTGGCCGAGCAGGCGGAAAGCTTGGGGGTTGAGGTCTATCCGGGCATGGCCGCATCCGAAGTGCTCTATACGGATGATGGCGTGGTGCGCGGTGTGGTCGCCGGGGTATTTGGCCGCGCGGCTGATGGCAGCGAAAAAAGCGAGTTTGAACCAGGTATGGAATTGCTGGGCAAATATGTGTTGCTGGGCGAGGGGGCGCGTGGGTCGTTGTCCAAGCAGGTCATTGCCAAATATGGTCTTGATGCGGATAGCGAGCCGCAAAAGTTTGGCCTTGGGATTAAGGAATTATGGCAAATTGATCCGGCCAAGCACCACCTAGGTCATGTGCAACATTCCTTTGGTTGGCCGTTGGATAACAAAACCGGCGGTGGTTCATTCTTGTATCATTTCGAGGACAATCAGGTAGCGATCGGCATGGTGGTTCATCTGAACTACAAAAACCCGTACCTGTCTCCTTACGATGAATTTCAACGCTTAAAAACCCATCCGGCCATCGCCGAGATACTCGAAGGCGGTAAGCGCATTTCCTATGGCGCGCGCGCTTTGACCGAGGGCGGGTATCAATCAGTACCCAAATTGTGTTTCCCCGGTGGGGCGTTGATCGGCTGTTCAGCCGGGTTCATGAATTTACCGCGCATCAAAGGATCGCATAACGCCATGCAGTCCGGCATGCAGGCGGCCGAAGCTGCGTTTGCTGCTTTGGGTGCGGATCGCTCTGGTGATGAATTAAGTGCATATGAAGACGGGTGGCGGGCCAGCCCGATTGGCACGGATTTGAAAGTCGTCCGCAATGCCAAGCCGCTTTGGTCCAAATACGGTACTTTGTTGGGCGGTATCATGTTGGCTGGCATGGATATGTGGAGCAATTTGTTGTTCGGGACATTCTCGGTATTTGGTACCTTAAAACACGGCAAGACCGATGCGATGAGCACCGAGCCAGCTGATCAACACAAACCGATTGCCTATCCCAAACCGGACGGGGTGCTGACTTTTGACAAGCTGACCTCGGTGTCGTTTTCGGCCACCAATCACGAAGAAGATCAGCCGGTGCATTTGCAATTGGCTGATCCTAACTTGCCTCTGTCGGTTAATTTGCCCAAATTCGCCGGGCCTTCGCAACGGTTCTGCCCGGCCGGGGTTTATGAATATGTGACTGACGAAACGTCTGGCGAGGTACGGTTCCAGATCAACGCGCAAAACTGTGTGCATTGCAAAACCTGTGACATCAAAGACCCGAGCCAAAACATTACCTGGGTCTGTCCCGAAGGCGGTGGCGGTCCGAATTATCCAAATATGTGATTGGTCTTGTGTGCCTAATTTTGCTTGCACATTGGTTTTCCAACCAACCAAATTCGGCATTTCGGTGTAGATCGCAATCCATTTTTAATGATCCACAGGTAATAAGCTTGGCTGGATTGCGGCTTGCGCCGCAATGACGGGGCGGGTGTTGTCCAATCGGGGGCTGATATGCCATTTGACCAAAACCGCAAAACCATTCGTATGGATGATGTTACCCGCTCCAAAGGTCTTGCACTTGATCTGGGGCAGTTTCCTGTGGAACTGGACATGGCTGCAAATCGGCAAGTCGCGTGGTTTCTCCTTGCATTTTCCCTGTTTTGGCTGGCGATCAGTGGCAGTATTATTTTTGTAACCGTCCGCGAGGGCGGGTTTTTCCAGTTTCCGGCATTTCTTATCATGCCGGTATTTTTGCTAATTGGCGGCGCGATCCTTGTGTTGGCGATACATTTATGGACGGCTAAATACCTGATATTATTGCAAACAGGTTATGCTGAAATTGCCCGTAAAAATCTGTTCTCTGGCTGGCAAAAAAAACAGGTTTTTTATTCTGACTATCAGGGTGTGTTAATTGATACCGAGATCGAGCGGCGCAACAAGCGCTCCGACATTACATGGCAATTGATAAATTTGGTCCATGAGGATACACATCTAAATATCCCGCTTTACAAACAACAAGGCAAAAAACCGCTTCGCGAGCAATGGAAGCAGTTGGCAACTGCACTTAATGTGCCAGCCTTGCAAAAAGATGGCGACAGGGTGTTGGCTACTGCGACCGGGTCTTTGGGCAAAACTTTACAGGAAAAAGCAATGGACGGTGAAGCACCGGCCATCGACTCGAATTTCCGCAATCAACCGCCGCCAAAGGGATTGCGTATCTGGCAGGAAAACAAGGGAGATTGCGAAACCCTAATTGTACGCATCAATGCTGATCGGGTGAGCTAGTTGGGTAAGTTCGTCCTGCCAATTGTGCCATTGGTATTTGTTGCCATCTATTTTCTTAAGGCAGGCGTGCCGTTGGTTTTTCCACTGGTCGGCGGAACTTTCATGCTGGTTATCGGCGGATTTTTAATCGCTGACCGGTTGAACAAGCGTGAATTACGCATCACCCGCTCCCACATTCTTATCAAAGACAGGCTACCGCAGGGGCAACAAGAAAACCGCGTGGACAAACTGCCTTTGGGCCAGATCGAAAACATTCTGCTACAAAGCCGAAACGGCCAGGGCCGACAGATCATCATTATTGGCAAAGAGGGGGTAATCCCGCTTGGTCCTGGCTTGTCAAAAAATGCGATCTTGTGGCTACAGAATTTCCTGCGCTCGGCAGTGGTCACCGCCTGACAAGGCTTGCCAGAAGACTAAAGCCTTGCCACCATGGGGCCATGACAAAAAAATCCCTTCGAGTACTATTCATGATGCCGCTGTTCGCCATGTTGATTGCAGCTTGTTCATCGTATGGCGGTCGTTATGCGGCCTATGACGGCCCGCAATCGGCCTTTGGTGATTATCTGGCGGCGCGTTATGCCAGCTCCGAATCTGATGTGAACAAGGCGGCTGCGTATTTTGCCAGCGCCTTGAAAAAAGACCCGGACAATACCGATCTGCGTCACCGGACTATGTTAAGCGCGGTGTTTTCTGGTCAGGTTGAAAAAGCGGTGGTGCAAGCCAAACCGATACTGGAGGACGATCCCGACAATCGGCTGGCCGTCTTGATCATCGCCTCAAATGCAATCCGGCATGGCAAATATGCCGAGGCTGAATTGGTGTTGCGCGATGCCAAACTGGGTCCGCTAAATCAAGTCGCTAGCGGTTTGCTGCATGGTTGGGCCTTGCATGGGCAGGGTAAAACCGATGAAGCATTATTGGTTTTGGGCGAAGTGGCGCAAGCGCCGGTTCTGGGCGATCTCGCCCTGTTCCACCGTGGGCTAATTTTGGCTCAATCCGGCCAGACCTTGGCCGCCGACGAAGCATTAGGCTTGGCGCTGGGCACCGGTGTGCTGACCACACGCACCGCTTACGCTATGGCGTTGATCCGGTTGAGTTCCGGCGAGTTGGACGAGGCCAAAGTTCTGGTGGCGCAACGCTTGGAAAACAATGAACGTGAGGCCGAAGCGCTCTATCTAGCTGCAAAATTAGACCAAGCTAGCCCGCCGGTTGCGGTGTTTTCCACCGTCAATCAGGGCGCAGCCGAGGCGATGTTTGGTCCGGCGCAAGTTTTGACTGAACGTAGGTTATATGATCTGGCGGTGGTCTATCTGGAATTAGCCTTACATTTGGATCCGGGGCACAACGCGTCTCGAGATTTATTAGCGCAATTGTTTGAGCTTCAAGGCCGTGCCGATGATGCGCTGGCGATGTTTACCGAAATTGATCCGGACAGCCCACAATACCTGTTGGCTCGATTAAACATGGCCAATGTGTTGTTTCGGATGGACCGCAAGAAGGACGCGCTGGATCATTTGCACGAACTGGCCGAAACCACGCCAACCCTGCGGGTGAAGCGAGCTTTGGCCAATGCGTTGCAAATCGATAAGCAATATGATGCGGCGCTGGCGCTCTATACTGAACAAATTGAGGCAGAAGCAGATAACGCCGATTGGCAGCTCTATTTTTCCCGGGCCGTGTGTCTGGAGCGCACGGATCGTTGGCGTGAAGCAGTACCGGATTTTCGTAAAAGTCTGGAACTGAACCCCAAGCAGGCCGATGTACTGAACTATCTGGGCTATACTTTTGTCAATGCCGGAGAGAATTTGGAAGAGGGGTTTGCCCTGATCCGCCAAGCTATCGAATTATCCCCCAAGGCTGGCTATATCGTTGATTCGCTGGGCTGGGGCTATTTCCGGTTGGGCCGGTTCGAGGAAGCCGTTGCCGAGCTGGAACGCGCTGTCATGTTGGAGCCGGGCGAACCAACCATCAACGAGCATCTGGGGGATGCCTATTGGCAGGTCGGGCGCAAGCTCGAAGCCAAGTACCAATGGCAACGGGTGTTAACGCTGGAGCCGGACGAGGAAACCGATCTGGAAGTTATTCAGGCGAAAATCGAACAAGGTTTGCCAGAGCCTGAGATCAAAAAGCTGGCTAGCGATCTCTCAAGTGATCTGTCAGCGGAATAATTTGTGACAACGCACACGGAATTTGCGCCGGCCAAAATCAATCTGTCTTTGCGGGTCGGACCTTTGCAAGGAGACGGCTACCATTCGATCGATAGTCTGGTCACCTTTGCCGACTTTGGGGATGTACTGACGTTTGTACCGGCTGATAAATTGCAGCTTGAAATTGTCGGGCCGTTTGCTGGGGAACTGCCCGTACACGACAATAATTTGATCTTGCAGGCGGCGCGCGCTTTGCCCCAAACCACCGGAATTTTGAAGGGCGCGCGGATCCAGCTTACCAAAAATCTACCTATTGCTAGTGGCATTGGCGGCGGTAGCGCCGACGCTGCGGCAACTTTGCGTGGGCTGAACCGGCTATGGGATTGCCAGTTGAAGGTAAGCAAACTGGCGACAATCGGCGCATCGTTTGGATCGGACATTCCGGCTTGTCTGCATGGCGGCTGGCTTCAGATGCGTGGTCGAGGCGAGCAAATCGAAAATTTACCGCCAAGGCCGTCTTTTGCGGCGCTGCTGGTAAATCCGGGGTTTGCTGTATCCACCGCCGAGGTGTTTGGTCGGTTTGACCAAATGCCGGCAAGCGATCCATCCAGTGCGACTGAACATCAAAATGATTTGAGCCAAGCAGCCATTTCGCTTTGTCCCCAGATCGCCGATGTGCTACAGGCGTTTTCAGAGATTTGCGAGGGGGCGGATCGACAGTTCATGTGTGGTTCGGGTGCGACCTGTCTGGCTGGTTTTTCGAGCCAGAATAACGCACGAAAAGCGGCACGTGATTTGCAAGATCAGCACCCAACTTGGTGGGTCCAACCGGTGACGATTGGACAAATACCGCCCCAATAGAGACCACGGCAGATACTGCCATGCGAGGATTTATGTTCGAGCCGACCGGATTTGGGATCAGTATAGCCTTGGTGGTCATGATTGCCGTTTCTGCTTTGTTGACAAGGGTTTTGGTCAAGTTTCGATTGTTGGCTATGCCGAATGTGCGCTCGGCCCACAAACAACCGGTTCCGACTGCGGGCGGTTTGGCCGTAGCGCTGGTGGTGGTGGCGAGTGCCTTCTTGTTTGTGCAAGTAACCGACATTGATCTGCACTTGATCCCGCAATTGATCGGACTGGCTGCCTTGGCTGCGGTGTTGGGATTGGTCGATGATGTAGTCGAGCTATCCTCCGGTTTCAAATTTGCGATTTTATTTGGATTATCGCTGTTGATGGCCGTTATATTGGGGCCGGTGGTTTCGTTACCATTTGATACTTTTTCATTGGAAATCCCATGGGTTTTCGGTGTGGCCGGTACGGCTCTTTGGGTGTTTACCCTAACCAATACCGTCAATTTCATGGATGGTGCCGATGGCGTAGTCCCGCTTAGCGCCCTGTTGGCTAGTTTGGGGCTGGCCGTGTTGGCTGCGTTTTTTGGTGTGTGGAGCGCTTGTGGGGCAGCGTTGTTTCTGGCAGCTGGCTTGGCTGGTTTCTTACCATTTAACATGCCCCGCGCCCGGATATTCCTAGGTGATACCGGGTCACTGTTTATTGGCACTTGGATTGCCGGAACCGCATTGATCCTGATTGCCGAAGGTCCGCCAGCCGTGGTTTGGGTTATGCCCTTGCTGACCATGCCATGGTTATCTGATGTGTTGCTGACTATGTTTTGGCGGGCGCGCAAGAAACGAAAATTACTAGTGGCCCATAATGATCATTTGTATCAATTGGCGCTAGCCAAGGGCCATTCTCATTTGCGCGTCGCCATCGGGCTGGCTTTGCAAATGGTTGCGGTGACGGTGCTAGCCATCATTTTTCGAGTGTCGCCAACCAGTGCCTTTTTGGGATTTGCTTCCGCCGCAAGTTTTGCCGCATTGGTCCATTGGCGAGCCAGACAACAAGATCGTCACGAGTAAGGTTAGGGCACCGGGTCTAATAGAAATCACCCTTGCCTGTCATTGCCCGGACAAGCCGTGTGATGACAATAGAGTACAGATATCCGCAAACTGTCCTAGTAAGCGCGGGTCACCACGAAATCACACAAATCGCGCAAACAGGTGCGTAGCTCATTGTCCTCGAAGCGCTCCAAGGATGCTTTGGCATTTTTGGCATGAGACTTGGCCAGCTTCAGCGTTTTGCTGACCGCGTCATGGCGTTCGATGTAAGAGTTAGCCAAGGCCAATTGGGCGTCATTGCGACTATCGGCATCTAGCATTTGTTCCCACCAGTCTTTTTCGGCAGAACTTCCCGCATGATAAGCCAGTGACATCGGCAGGGTGACTTTGCCTTCGCGAAAATCATCGCCAACCCGTTTGCCTAATTTTTGTTTTTGACCGCTATAGTCCAACGCATCATCGACCAATTGAAAGGCCAGCCCTAATGAGCGCCCAAACTGGTCCATGGCTTTTTCGTCGGCCTCGGAGCGCTCGGTAATCACCGCAGACACTCGTGCGGCGGCCGCAAACAATTCGGCGGTTTTGGCCTCAATGATGTTCATATAATCATCAACCGGCAGTTCGATATTTCCAATTACCGCCAATTGGTGAACTTCGCCTTCGGCAATAATCGACGAGGCGCGAGATAAAATATCTAGAACGCGCAAATGGCCGGTTTCGACCATCAGGGAAAAAGAACGGGCAAACAAAAAATCACCAACCAACACGCTGGCTGAATTACCCCACAGCCGGTTGGCTGGTGGTTTGCCACGCCTTAAGTCTGATCCATCGACGATATCGTCGTGCAACAAGGTGGCTGAATGAATGAACTCAACCGCAGTGGCCAACAAAATATGATGGTCACCGCGATAGCCTAACAAAGAGGACGTAGCCAAGGTGATCATCGGGCGCAATCTCTTGCCCCCAGCATCGACCAAGTGCGAGGCCAGATCGGGGATTGTGCCGATCGGGCTTTGCATCCGGGCGGTAATAGTATCGTTGACCCGCGCCATGTCGCCATGCAGCAGCACACCCAGTCGCTCAACCGGGTTTGGTCCACCGGGGCTTTGCGCCAATGGTCTGCCTGCTGGCTTTTCAGCTATTTCTGCGGTAATGGACAACCCGCTTACCCCTGCATTGTCTCCAACAATTATCCCCACCATACAAATTGCTGGTTTGCTTGCCAAGCAAATGCGTGAATTATGAGTAATAGATGACAATAAATTGAATGAAGAACTTTTCAGTATGACTGATCCGACGATTCCCTTTTTCCTCGATGGTGCATTGTCCATTGCTCAAGGACAGGGCTATCGGGCCGGTCTGGATGCGGCATTGCTGGCCGCTTCAATTGCTATAGAGCCGGGTAAAAAAGCCTTGGAACTGGGCAGCGGCGCAGGCACAGCCTTGTTGTGCGCGGCGTGGCGCAATCCGGGCGCGCAATTTACCGGATTGGAAAAACAGCCGGAACTGGTTGAACTATGCACCGACAATATCCGGTGTAACGATCTGAGTGACCGGGTAACGGTCTTGCCGGGTGATGTCAGCGCCCGGCCAAAGAAATTGCGTCCAGACAGCTTCGATCTGGTTTTCTTCAATCCACCATTTCAGGATCATGCCAGCGCCGGGAACGTACCCAAACCCGGCAAGGATACCGCCTTTGTGGGCAACGGCGCCGACCTTGCCACTTGGATTCGGTTGGCATTGGTTGTTGTCAAAGCGCGCGGGCATGTGACCCTGATCCATCGGGTCGATCATCTGGCCGAAATTGTTAGCTTGTTGCAAGGTCCGTGCGGAGCCATTCAGATTTTGCCAATAGCTCCCCGGGCCGGGCAAAACGCCCACCGAGTCGTGGTGCAGGCCCGCAAAGGGGTGCGGACTGGCTCCAAACTTCTGGCACCATTGATCTTACATGAAACCGGCCAAAGCTATACGGCGCGGGCCGAGGCGATCTTTCGGGGCAGAGAGGCTCTGGTCTTTTGAGTAAAAATGGGTACAACCCGTTTGAACACTGCAATCTGGAACCTATATTCCATGTCGAACCCAACGAAACAGCCGCTTAGCTTTCAAGACCTGATCCTGACCCTGCAACATTATTGGGCTGAACAGGGCTGTGTGATCTTGCAGCCGCATGATCTAGAAGTCGGCGCAGGTACCTTGCACCCGGCAACAACTTTGCGTTCGCTGGGTCCAAAGCCATGGAATGCGGCCTATGTGCAGCCCAGCCGCCGCCCGGCCGATGGTCGGTTTGGGGAAAATCCCAACCGGTTGCAGCACTATTACCAGTTTCAAGTTTTGCTCAAACCCAGCCCGGATAACTTGCAGGAATTATACCTCAACAGTTTGCGGGCCATTGGCATTGATATGGACTTGCATGATGTGCGCTTTGTCGAGGACGATTGGGAAAACCCTACGGTCGGCGCTTGGGGTCTGGGTTGGGAAGTGTGGTGCGATGGCATGGAAGTCAGCCAGTTCACGTACTTCCAACAAGTCGGCGGTCTGGAGGTCAATCCGGTTTCCGGCGAGTTGACCTATGGGTTAGAGCGTCTGGCGACCTATGTGCAGGGCGTGGACAGCATTTATGATCTGGCCTTTAACAATGACGGCGTGACTTACCGTGACGTGTTTCAGGAAAACGAACGACAGTTCTCGCACTTTAATTTTACCCATGCCGATACCGAGATGTTCACCCGCTGGTTTGTTGATGCCGAGCGCCAATGCGGGATTTTGCTGGAGCAAAACTTGCCCTTGCCAGCCTATGATTTTGTCTTAAAGGCCAGCCATGCCTTTAACATTTTAGATGCGCGCGGTGTTGTGTCGGCAACCGAACGAGCCAGCTATATCAAGCGGGTCCGCGATTTAGCCAAAGGCTGCGCCCAAAGCTGGGTTGCACTTGAGGAGGCAGGCTGATGGGAAACATGATAAACCTCGCCGAGAAATTTGCATTATTCAATGATCAATGGTCGCCAAAAATCATTGCCAATATAGACGATTATGACGTCAGGCTGGTTCGTATTGAAGGCGAGTTTGAATGGCACTCCCATCTAGATGCTGATGAGATGTTTCTGGTGGTCGAGGGCGAATTCCGAATGGAATTTCGTGATCGTTCTGAGCGCCTGTGTAGCGGTGAAATGATTGTGGTGCCAAAAGGTACGGAACACCGGCCAGTTGCCAATCAGGGTGAAGCAAAAGTTGTCGTTTTTGAAAAATCCAGCGTGTTGAATACAGGTGATGGTGAGGTCACCGCGAGATCTGTTGAGCAGATGGAGAGAATTTGATGGCCGAATTACTGCTTGAAATTTTCTGTGAAGAAATCCCGGCTGGGATGCAGGGGCGCGCAGCTCGCGATCTGGGCAATGGCTTGCAAAAAGCCTTGAAGGAAACGGGTTTTGAATTTGGCGAAATGCAGACGTATTCTGGACCAAGACGGCTGACACTGGTCATTGCTGATCTACCGGAAAAATCACCAGATGTCTCCGAAGAACGCAAAGGCCCACGGGTCGGCGCCCCGGAACAGGCTTTGGCCGGGTTCATGCGTGGCGCGGGTGTTGCCTCACTGGATGAGTGCGAGCAACGCGAAGATAAAAAGGGCAAATTCTGGATTGCCAAAATAGAAAAGCCGGGCCGGGCTGCCGAGCAGGTTCTGGCCGAAAGCATCCCGCAAATCATGGCGGATTTTCCGTGGCCCAAGTCGATGAAATGGGGCAGTGGCAGTTTTCGTTGGGTGCGGCCATTGCACAGCATTATCTGCTTGTTGGATGGCAAGATCGTTTCGTTCGAAGTGGCCGGGATTGCCAGCGGCAATCAAACCATGGGCCACCGACAAATGGGACCCGGACCGTTTACTGCGTCGTCCTTTGCTGATTATCGTGAGCAACTCGAAGGCGAGGGCCATGTGGTACTGGATGCCGAGGATCGCAAAGCTAGGATCGCCGAACAGATCGAACAAATTTGCCAAGAGCATAATCTGACTTTGGTTGAAGACGCGGCGCTGCTCGACGAAGTGGCCGGGTTGGCCGAATGGCCAATGGTGTTGCTGGGGCAAATGGACGAGGCATTTCTCGACCTGCCGCCAGAAGTGATCACGCTGTCGATGGCTAAGCACCAGAAATATTTTTCAGTGAATAACGCCAAAACTGGGCAGCTGGCTCCGCATTTTTTGGTGGTGGCTAATTTAGCCGCACCCGATGGCGGCCAAGCCATAGCCCAGGGCAATGCCCGCGTGCTGACCGCGCGCTTGGCCGATGCTCGGCATTTTTGGGATACGGATCGGGCGCAGACTTTGGATAGCCGCGTTGATGCGCTGCGTGGTGTGGTGTTCCACCAAAAACTGGGCAGCGTCTATGACAAGGCCGAGCGGGTGGCTGCCTTAGCCAAGGAATTGGCCCCAAAAGTAGGTGCTGACCCGCAACTGGCGGAACGAGCCGCATGGCTGGCCAAAGCTGATCTGACCACGCAAATGGTCGTGGAGTTTACGAGTTTGCAAGGGGCCATGGGACGCTATTACGCACTGGCTGATGGCCGATGCTTCGAGGGCGCTGGCGCGCCACCTCAGCATGAGGAAATAGGTGATATCAACAACCTACCTCATCCTGAGGTGCGACCGCAGGGAGCCTCGAAGGATCGGCAACTCGACGAATATACCAGCGTCGAAGTCACTCAAATCGCCGATGCGATCCGCGATCATTACAAACCACAAGGCCCAACCGATGCCGTACCAACCGACCCGGTAAGCGTTGCCGTGGCTTTGGCTGACAAGCTGGATACGTTGGTTGGCTTCTGGGCGATCGACGAAAAACCTACGGGCAGCAAAGACCCGTATGCGTTACGGCGCGCGGCGTTGGGCGTGATCCGCATTTTGTTGGGAAATGGGGTTCGATTGCCTGTGCCGGGTGAGTTATTGAGTTTTGTGTTTGACCGCCTGAAAGTCCATCTCCGCGAACAAGGCATTCGCCATGACCTCATTGACGCAGTGCTAACCGACGGCGCGGATGACCTCGTAGCAATTGTGGCGCGGGTAGAGGCGTTGCAGGCGTTTTTGGCGACTGATGATGG
>JAJFFR010000052.1 GCA_021776555.1 Robiginitomaculum sp. | reverse complement strand
GGCAATAGCCGCGCGGGCGGCCAAGACTTGGCCCGTCATTTGATGAATGCAGAAAATGAGAGCGTAACACTGCACAGCGTCAACGGCTTTGCCTCTGATGATCTACACGGCGCTTTCAAAGAGGCCGAGGCTTATAGCCGTGGGACAAGAGCAAAGAAGTACCTTTACTCGCTGAGTCTCAACCCACCGGCAAATGAGAATGTTGGCGTAAATGTGTTTGAGGATGCGATAGCGCGCGCCGAAACTACGCTCGGCCTGACAGGGCAACCCCGCGCCGTAGTCTTTCATGAAAAATCTGGCATGGATGGCAATACGCGCCGCCATTGTCATGTTGTATGGAGCCGCATTGATACGGACGCCATGAAGGCGATCCCGATGGATTACCCAAAGCTCAAACTTAAGGATTTGGCCAAAGACCTCTATCTTGAACATGAATGGGATATGCCCAAGGGTTTCATAGACCCGAAACTGCGCGATCCGAAAAACCTAACCCTCGCCGAATGGCAACAGGCCAAAAGGTTTGGTCAAGACCCGCGCGAAGTCAAAGCCGTTTTTCAGGATAATTGGAAACGCTCGAACAGCAAAGCCGACTTTGCCAATGCACTTAAAGAACATGGCCTTATGCTGGCAAAGGGTGATCGGCGCGGCTATGTGGCAACGGATATGCATGGCAAAGTCTATCCGATAGCGCGCTGGGTTGGGATAAAGGTCAAAGAAGTTAAAGCCCGCCTCGGCGATACGAAAGACCTGCCATCACTGGATCAAGCCAAAGAGAGCCTAGCAGACAGGCTCACCCCTGCCGTTGAACGCATACAGCGTGAACAGCAAGAAAAACTCGCTACGCTTAAGGCTGGGCAGGAGAAAGAACGCGCAGACGCCAAAGCTAAGGCCGATGCGCAGCGTCGTTTGCAACAGGATTGGCAGAAGCGGCGAGAAGAACAAGAAGCGATCAGGCAAAAAGAGCGCTTCAATAAAGGCGTTCGCGGCGTCGTGGATCGTGTGACGGGGCAACACGGCAAAACAAAGCATGAAAATGCACTTGAGGCCTTCCGTAATGCGCAGCGTGACCAGCAACAACGTGACGCGCTCATCCTCAAACAGCAAGATACGCAAGCCCGCTTAAACGCTTTACAGGAAAGGAGCCTTGAGAAACCCAAAGCGGTTCAGCACTCCCTCAAGACGGATCAAGAGCGCCTAGAAAATTTGAGAAATCGCGAGGGGCAAACACCGCGCGGCATGGACGGGCCAGAGCGGTGATTGCTCCACGTACCCATGTTTACAATGAACAACCGCCAAAATGCCATGCTTGGTGCGTCTGTTTTGGCGGCAACACCAGACAACACATCTGCGTTCAGCAGAGCGTCTATATACGTATCAATATAATTAAAACCCCTCTGGAAGCGGGTTTGATAATTGGGCGGTATGTCATTTAATTAGCACTTGAGAGCGACGAAGTGGGCTGATATCGTGAGCACATGGCAAGATGTACAGCACCAGTAAACGGCCATCGCACATCGAGCGGTGCAGCAGCATGCCCAGCATGCCGTGGCGGCTCTCGCGGCTATAGTTCGTATTCAAGCCGATCCTATTCGAGCCCTTCCTACTCGCACTATACTCAGTCGGCAAGCGGTGGCAGCGGCAGGTCTGGCAGTAGAGTAAAGCCAAGCTGGTCACGAGCCGGTTCGTCCGTGATGTACACGCCTGCCCAAGTGCAAGCACTCACGCCAGTTCGACGCGAAATCGAGACGCGACCGCCCCTGCCTGACCCCCGCGACGTCTTTCTCTGCCATGCGTGGGACGATCGAGGAGGAGTCGCCAGGGAGCTGCACGATTTGCTCGTTTCTCTTGGTGTCTCTGTTTGGTTCAGCGAGAAGGATGTTCTCCTCGGCGCGCCGTTACTCCGCGAAATCGACAAGGGGCTTGCGAAATCACGAGTCGGGATTGTGTTGGTGACCCCTGCTTTCTTGAGCCGCATCAAAGGAGAAGGCATTGCCGACAAAGAGCTATCTGCCCTCCTAGCGCGTGACCTGCTCGTCCCCATCGCGCACGATACGACGTTTGAAGCTCTGCGTGAAGTTAGCCCTCTGCTCGGCTCGCGAAGCGGTCTAAACACTGCAGAAGAGCCAATGGCAGACGTCGCGGCCAAGCTCGCCGAGTTGGTCGCCCCTTAACGTTACTGGCCTAGCGGCAACAATACTAAAGCAATTGTATCGGATCGGGCATGGTGTGCGAAGAGCGAGATCTCACTCGATTCGAGCACATCACTAATCATGATTTACAATACCCGCTATTGAGGACTAGGTGAAATCCACCATGGCAGCGGGATAGGCCGTAGCCTTCGTCGCGCATGATATTATTTGATCAAGCTCCTGTATTTTTCTGCTAGTCGATATTTACGAGCTTTGCGTGAGGTGTCGCTCATTTCAAGATAGCCTTGCTCCACCCAGTTCGCACACCAGATGCGGGCTGTACGGGGTTGCAATTCAAATAACTGTTCAATGTCTTTGGATGTAATTTCATCCCTCTCCTGAAACAATATCAGGGCTTTTCTCTGTTTTGGATCAAGCGTGCGAAGGACAGTAGAACGGTCTACTTGCCCACCTTGTGCGGCCTCTTTTGCGCGGGTCTTCACCTTCATGAAGGATGTGCGCATCCCCAAAATGAAATAATCAATCCATGGTGTGATATCAGCTTCGGCGCGGCCCATATAATAGTTATGCGATGGCCCCAAAGTCAGCGCGGTATAATACGCATCCAGATTACGTGCATAATATTCTTCAAGCGCATAAAGCCCTTTCAGGTCGTAACCACCTAAATGTAAAATCAACGTGGTTAAAAGTCGTGCCGTCCGACCATTGCCATCGTACCAAGGATGGATTGTGGAAAATTGATAGTGCGCAATACCAGCCAAGAGCGGTACAGGCAATTGATCGTTATTGTCTATCCATTCGACTAATCCTGCCATTAAACGCGGCACGTCTTTGCTCTCTGGCGGCATATAAACGATTGAGCCATTGGCGCTGTTACGAATGACATTTTGTCCATCACGATAAGGCGTTGGCGTTTTAACAATACGCCCACCTGCCATAGTAAGTGCGTGAAGCCTTCCAATAACGGCTTCATTTACTGCTTGATCGGCTCCCACATGGCGTTCCAACTGTTCAATAGCGGCATAATAGCCCTTTACTTCTTTTTCGTCGCGTTCACGCCCCGGAAAATGCCCGCTTCCCTCAATCACTTTGGCAATATCATCCGCCATCAGTTGATTGCCTTCAATCATGGTGGAGTAATGGGTGGAGTAGAGCCGTGCAGTTTCACGCAATGACGCCAATACGGACGGCGTAATCGGCAGCCCCTCAATATCGCGGCGCACAGATTCAATTTGCATGAGCGCTGAGGCTGTCTCTGCGCTGATAGAATAATGTGGCTCAAAATTTATCGGTGATTTATCGGAATCGTTCATGCCGTTATTATGCCGTTATTATGCCGTTAAATCCACTAAAAAGGATAACGTCATTGCTATGCGCACATAATTCTATCCAGTCTGTTTTGGCAGAATAACCAATAACACACCCAATACCGCCCATTTAGGCACGGCGAGTCAAAGCCTTGCAATAACCGTAACCGTCCATGTTCTTTCTTTCGTGTTCATTGTAGATGGCCAGACACGTCACATAGAGACTGATTTCTCCTGATTTTTTTATTTTTAATCTTCCATCAGATAAGGGTTGCGTATGCAACCGTTGCCAGCCTTAAGAACGGGGTGTGCAAACGGAAGGAAAAATTGATGGGGTTTTGGTGCGGACGCACAAGCCGCAGGCGCGGAGCCACGGCCCTGTCTGTTTTTGCTGTAGTGCGCTGAGGGCGCGAAGCCCTATTTCTCTTTGCCCCTCAACGCTTCGGGAACTTCACTTTCAAGAGCACTATCGTATCTCTCCATTTGTATTTTCATAAGTGATCCGGGCAAGGCGAAAGAAACGAGAAAAACGAAAACTGCTAATCCTAAAAACAATCGTTCTAACCAGAGCAACATTTGTGTTTCGGCTTCAGGAACCAAAAACATTGCAAGCGCTAGACCCAAAGTGAACAAATACAAAAAAAATAAAAGTTTTTGTCGTGTGAGCTTGTTTTCAATGGATGGCTTTAGAGTTTGAAGCTCTGTCCAGTCCTTAGCTCGTGACAAAGCGGGTTCAGCAATCAAGGTTATCAAGGCAATGAGAAAGCCTGCTAGGATAGAAAAGATAGTGACAATCGTGCTTATCGCTTCCGTGTTATCCGAAATCAGAGGTTGGAAGATATAACCAACACCTGCAGATATAATAGCAGCAGTACATAACAGTGCTATGCGCTTCCAGTCTGAGCGTGAATGGGTTTGTCCATTCAAATTAAACCTCGTTTTCTCTATTTTGTTGCAGCTCAATAACGTATTCCTGCATACGAATCCATGCATCATTCACATCGACTGTATTTGCATGTTTTTTTATTCTGACACGCTTTCTTACGGTAATTTCGTTGGATTTGATTTTTTCACCGTTCCGTAAATGTATTACAAACCCTTCATCGTCTTCGGTATCACCAACGGCTTCGTTCGCTAGAGCTTTAAGCCCATGTTTGGCTTTCTCCAAGTCTCCTTCTGGCACGCGAATTGATAATTTCACGCGTCCTTTTTTTGCTTCCAGCAAAGCTCTTGAAGTATCATCCTTATCCGAAATTGCTCGGGCAGCACTGAGTATACTTGCTTTTGCCTGAGAGAGCCAATTGGGTTTTTCTTCAAGCTCTTTGATACGATCCAAAGTGGCTTCAGATACAGAACACGTAAGGTCGATCTCCTCAACTCCACGTTTCTCTATCATTCGTAGTTTGTTGATATCAGCTCGACGAAGAATATCGAACTTAGAGGCATTTTCATGAAGCTCAGCTTTCTCGAACAACCCATAGAGATAAGTGCGTAGTCTGGCGGCGTTAATACTCGCATTTAATGTGATGACATCATTGCCGGATATCACAGCAAAAATGTCCGTAGTTAAAAAATTCTCGTCATCATCCGGTTGTCGTTCGCCGAGTGCAACGGATACTGCATCTTCCATAGGGACAGTCCCGACCCCTTGTTTATCCACAAACATTGCACAATGAATTCCGAAACCAGATTGCCCGAAATCTTTGGCAGCGACTCCCATGCAATATCCATCACCATGCTCTATTGAGCGCTTCAAAGTCGTGCCAAGCGCTCCCCAAGCTTCTCTGACACGCAATTCAAGCGGCCCTCCTGATGCAAACCACTCAACATATCGGTATTCTATAGTTTTTGTTATTTTGACCATATCATTCTCAATATTTATCTTCAGCATATTGGCCTATAGATTGTATAAAATCAATCTATCCATCAAACACAGGAATCAGACTATAGAAAAATAACGGAAGAAATTGCACAAAAGAGCGGCGAAACACTGACGGCATCCAAACGGCGTACGGTTGGTCTGGTTTCTTAAGGGCAGGAACGCCCTTAAGTCGATGGGTGCAGGGAGAGCGAAGTCTCCTTGCGAGTGTTCAACCGGCGAAACGGTTTGTCTCAATGACGTTGTCGCGCTGAAAGCTGCCCCATGAAATGGTCTTGGGGTTTTTAGGGGAGGCAGGAACGCTCCCCTAAATGGTGATGAACCGGCCACGCGGTTCGCTGGTGCAAAGCGGCCCTGAATGGAATGAATGGGCTAATTTGCGCCAAAGGCCGGAAAGGATGCAACGGAAAACGCGCAGCGGGTTTTCCTTGCCAAGTGAGTTTGTAGGACAAACTACATCTTGCGTAACGCAAAAATACCAAATTCACTGACACGGTTCATAACGCATCAATGCACCATCCTTGCACCGGTTATACAGCATGAAACACAAGGATAAAATTTAAGAAAAATACCTTGTCATTTCATCAAAGTAATTGGCTGTACTGCGAAGTTTAAAAATATATACATATCAATAGACGTAGGTAGTAAATTACCTTCAGTCACCAGTTTCATTTAAAAAGGAGCATCCATTGTCATGCGCTGTGTCTGCGAATCCAACGACAACCTTTCTTATTTCGTCGCCAACCCTATTAGGCAACATCTCATGTATTAAATCCACAGCTTCAAAGGCTTTGGTATCTTGACATGTTTCGGCAAAAATTCTCGCTCGAAACATAAGGCTAACAAGAAATTGATCCTCATTTATCTGAATAGTGGAATTCATATGACGTTTAAAGCTTTCAATTGCATCATCAGAGTATTCCAATGATTTATCATAATTTCGCATAGCAACGGATAAAACTTGTAAGTAATACGCATCGTAAAATGGCGCACCAAAAGATTTATCACGATCATACGCAGAAGATAAAATCGTATATAAATGATCAAAAGATGGAGCACCATAAACACCTATCATAGTGGTTCTAATAAGGTGCATTTGGTCATTATGAAAATAAATCGGATTTGTATATAAATGCATATAATTTTTAGCGTGATTGATAACCGCGCCTAAATAGGATTTGCTGGTAGAATCAATTTTTTGATCCTTGATTAACTGAGAGCTATGGGCAATGACCTCTTCTATCGAAGCTCGCTCTATTTTCATTTTCTTTTGCTGCAACCCCAAGGCTTTGTAGAATAGTTCTTTCTCTATTTGAAATGTTTCTTCAAAATTTTTAGACAAAACAACTTGAGAATTTGACCACGCATTTGCCATTTCCGAATACAAAACTTCTGCATATGCGTCACGTTCATCTAATGGTATTGCATCCCATAGTGCCAAATTTTCTTTGTGTAACGTGGTTATTTTTTCTGGTAAAGATTTTACCCATGAGCTCGCTTCCACGTCCGGCTTTAAACGCGAGTCTGTCCAAAAATGAAATGCGTAATCTATAAATAGTGTATTTGCACGAAGGCGCGCAATCAGATTAAGCGGCGAAAACCTCTGTTCCAATCTTTCAAACACCTGCAATCCAATATTATATTGGCCGTCATACTTTAAACGATTTATTTCCTCCAAATATGCGTTAGGTGTCTTAAGTAATGAAAATCGCTTATTGAGTTCAGGCTGGATTACATCCCATAACCTCTCTGCTTCTTCAGATCGACCTAACCGATTTGCGTAATAATGAAGGTCTAATTGGGTTTTTAAACGCGTTATAGGAGTGTAATTTAAGCTCCCAAGAGCCAACTTAGTTTCATTATATGCAGTTTGCATGTCGCCATATTTGGCTTCTCGCCAAGAATTGAAACTCGCTACACGCAGGTACTCCTTTTCAATACCTACAGATTTATAAATGTCTGACGCGCGACGTATTAACTGATATGCTTCTTTTTGATCCTGTTTATGAAGTCCAACGACATTTGCACCTAAGTGAAAAAGAATAGTGGCCTCCAGATATGGATCGCCACCTTGTCTAACTACGGTAAGAGCAGACCTTAATATTCCCTCTTGGTATCTCCAATTCTTGCCTCCAGATTGGCCAGCAGTATTACGCCAATAAATTTCCTCTGCGTGGCTGAATATGAACTGTGCTTGATGCAATATCAGCCCAGCGTCTTCCAAAGACTGTGATACGTCTTGAAATTTTGGTCCATTAATGTCTTTTGAATTTTGGTTAGAGTTTAAACTCAAAACACCTGTGTTATAGATTAGCCGCAAGCAGACGGCTTTTGCTTTTCGGCTGGTGTGATTTTCACAGTTATCAGAATATTGTAAAAGTTGTTGAACATATCTATCATCGTCAAAAGTATCATGAAAATCTTCGGCAAACGCGTAGGCTAAGGATGTTTCATAAAATTCTCCAGATGATAATAATAAATTTTGTATCTTATCCAGTAATTCCAAATACTCCTTACCTTTAGTTGAATTTAGATCAATGCCAGACATGTCCTTATACTTGTAAGGTATCGACAATCGACTAATTTCAATTAAAGGAGAATTATCATTTGAATCAGCTAACATTTGCTCAAAACTATCTCTAGGTATCTGCATATGTTTAATGCCAAAATTTACGGCAAGATAATCTTTTACAATTTTTGCTTCAATGAAGTTTGGCGAAAACACTATTGCAGATTCAAGGCTTTCTAATGCAGCAGCACGATTAAAAAACATTTCGCTTACGGCTTTTGAATAATATAGATCGGCTAAATAACGTGCCCCTCCAATTTCTGAGCGTTTAAACGATTCAATTTGATCTTCCAGCGCCTTGGATTGCTCTTTTGGTATTACATACTGACCCGCTGCCGCAGATCGAAAAACAGCAACAATTTTTTCTCCACAGTGCTGCTCCAATTTCTTAAGCTCGGGTACGGATAGTCGCCCCGTACGTTTGTCAAGATCACGATGTATGTTTCCGCATGCTGCATTCTTTTGACCGAAAAAATTCTGATAAAGCTGCGGTCCACCCAATAGCAGCCCCACAAGCACAGACGTTCCAACGACACATTTCCACCACCATCTAAGATCGGCAACGTTCTTACTCAAATCTATGACGGCAGCGTGAAGTTTATCTAGGTTAAAAATATGGGATTTTGTCTGGGAGCTAATCTGAAGTTCTCCAGATTCGCATTCATATGCTCTAAACCTTAGGTTTTGGACCTCATCGGCTTTTCCAACTTCCTCGTAGTAAGATTTGACGAATTGGTAGAGTTTAGTGCCTTCAACAGGATCATGGTAACAGATCCACGCGAGAAACGGGGCAACGAAGTCATCTCCCGTTTTATTTTTTCCCCTTTCAAGCCCTGATTGAATGGCATCATAGATGCTCTTACCCATTTTTGCCTGTTCGGACTTTCGTTCAGCTTTGTAGTTGTGCTCAACTTTAAACTCTTCAACGAATGGGATAATGCTCCGGTATAAAGGTGCGTTGACTTTCCGAGTTTTGATAGTTTTGTCACGAACGCGTGTAATGCTTGCTTTAAACTCAAACATCAACTCGGCGTGCTTAAAAATCAGGTTTGCGTCGTCTAAATGTCCTGAATTCGGCATTCCGCCACCCCACAAAACGACTTTGCGGAATTATAGAAAATTAAATGAAGATTGAAAAGCGTTGTTAGAGATTTGGAGTTGGGTCAGAAGAACTATTCGTAGTCACTTCGTGACCCATTAGATAGTTTTGCTCTTCTTTTATACGACCATTTTCTCTGCCTCTTTCGATTACAGCAGGTCCGCCTATGCGGTGCAGCTCACCATTCAGATACCAAGCCTCATGAAATTTTACACCCGTTCTAGCGCAATGGTCGATTTCGGCGGGGCCATCTGCACGGTGGAACTCCCCTCGTATGCACCAAAGTTCTCGAACTAAAAATGGGCGGCGACCCCCATCGTAGTGTAAGGCGGCAGGTCCACCAACGCGATGGGGTTTATCATTTTGCCACCATTCTTCCATCAATACTTTCTCTTTTTTAGGAATGGTAATTAATCGTGCGGGACCGCCTTCTCTGTGTAATTCGCCATGCTGATACCATTCCTCAACTAAATGCGCCTCATCACCTTCAATAAGTGCGGGGCCATCTTCTCTATGACGCAAGCCGGTGTCGTAATATTCTTCGCGATATGTACCCCCCGTGTGTTTGCTTCTGACGATAATAGCGGGGCCATCTGGCCTGTGGAGAATGCCGTCCCGTGTCCACTTTTCGGTGAAATAACCGTCATCCAATTCTGGATCGTCACATTCGGAAATAACGACCTTGAATTCACCGAATTCATACTCTTTTTCAGTAAGAGGTTCACCTGCTAATTCTGGGACATCACGTTCAGTAACGACAACTTTAAATTCATCAATTTCAAACTCCATACTCATTATGTAATAATATCACAAAGCGTTAGTACTGTGGTAGGAAAACCTATAAATACCTATAAATACCTATAAATACAATTAGATAGAGGTATCTATCAATTATCTACCCGTATCCACTAACTATCCACGCGACAGTTTTTCTGATCGGTGCTCATCTATTTTTGCGGCGGGCAATTCTGGCGCGACTGGGTTGGCCATCCAGTGTGACTTGAACACCGGTGTTCTCTTTTAAAGGGAACAAAAATGTCTCAAACTATTTTTGTAAGGAGTGCGCAGGAGTTATTGAGCACAGCTTATAAACACGCTCTGGCAATCAGGTTGTTGGAAGAGGAACGTTCAAGGATGCGTACTGCGGATCATCTGATGCGAATTCTAAACAATTTTGATGGTCAGGTTGTGGTCGGAAAGCACTATCTTTTGCGGTTACATTCCGAGCTTGTTTATGATGCGTTTGGTGAAGATATGGCTTTTACATGGGCTACGGATGTAAAGCGTTTTGCCAGCCATCTACCTAAAAGACGCTCAAGCGTTTCCCAATTGTTGCGTTATCAGATTTTCGATTGCGTCTACAAAATTACCGATAACCCGATTGGCTTGCCAGAGGGTTACAAGAACTGGGAATAAGCTATCAAGCGGGGTCAAGTTTGGCCCCGCTTTTTCTTGCACGGCTTGCCGTCATGCGGGGGTGCGTCTGGCTCTGGTACGTACCGATGATACGAGCGGCTTTGTGGGCGGAATGCCGTGATGACTGAGTTGTAGAAAGAATATGCTAACAAACGGCGTCAACAACAGCTTTAATCAAAGTGCGAGGTCGCAACCGAGACCACGCCAAATTTGGCCGATAGAGATTCTCTGATGTGAGCATAAAGTAGTGGCTAGGTTGCAACCATCGATGTTATGATCAGGCAATTAAGCGGATCTAAGTTATGGTAAGGCAGCATGAATACAGCTCCAAAACCAAATTTCTCTATATCAGCCGTTTATTTGGGACCCGTATTCTCCCTACACGGCGATCTCACCAAGTATGGCCAGAATTTGATCTTTGCCAGAAACGGTGCCGGTAAATCGTTCCTGTCCCGTGCGCTTCGCTACCTCGATCTGTATAGTCAAGGCAAAGACATATCCAAAGCCGCTAATAACCTAGTATCGGATGAATCTACTGAAGGAAAAGGTTCGTTCACGTTGTTGCGCGGAACTAGCCTGATGGGTGAATTGAAGCTTGAGAAGAGCGGAGACAATGTCTCTGCGAACGTCTCGGATACAATATTTTACGTCTTCTCAGAAGATTTTGTCCATGAAGAGTTAAGAGAACGCCAATACGAAATCGATGGCGAAATCGAAAACCAGATTGCAGTTGATAGTGATAACATCAAACTCGACGATGCACAAAAAGCAAATAATAATGCAATGGCAGAAGAGCATACCGCGACTACTGCCCTGAGTGAAAAGTTTGAGAACGGAAAACTTGAAGAGCTTCACGGGAAAGCCGCGATCAATAAAAACCTTAAGGAATACAAATCCCTAAATCTCGAACGATTGTTGGAGCTCTATCCTGACAAACCGGACCCTCCAAGCAAAAGTTTTGCTACCACACTTGTGGACTTGGATAGCCTGAAAGCCATTCCGGCAGAACCAGTATACCCGGAAACTGTAGATGAAATAAGTAGCGATGATATCGATCTAGGAGCGCTCGTTGGATCGCTTAAAAAACCGACATCCCCGTCCAGCGTATCTGAGGGCATTAAGAAGAAGATCGATGCCCATCACGGCTTCTATGAAGCTGGCACCAAGATCATTCAGGAAGAGCCTCACTCTGAGTGCCCCTTCTGCGAGCAAGGGATCACTGGTTCCGATCCTAAGGCAATTATCGACGCCTATATAAATTACTTTTCTGCTGAAGAAGAGAAGCACAAATCCGAGCTTCGAGATTTCTTCCTAAAACTCAAACAGAAAGAGGGTGAATTTAACCAGGCTGAGACCCAGTTTGCGAGACAAAATTCCCGTTACGACGGATTGAAGCGCTATATTCCGTCAAAGAAGAATTCCGAGATTAATGACGGCGAGACCGCACTGAGCGCCGCACGAGAGATGATTTCTGCGATCAAAGAATCATTGACTCAAAAGGCCGAAGCACTGGCGATCTCAATACCGCCGCCCACAGGTGATCTCTCTAAGTACATCGCAGCAATCAACACAGTCATCACTGAGAACAACACAAAGGTGGCTGCTCTTACTAGGGCGGTTGAGAAAGCGGATGATGAACGTAAAGCACTTCAGCGCACGGCATGTACTGTGTTTGAACACGAATTTGCCGTAGAAAACTGGTCCGACATTGAAGTCCTGAAGACACTAAACAAGTATGTCAAATCTAAACAAATGGAGTTGAGCGCGCTTGAAAAGGCGAGCCCTTCGAAAAATGCGCGGGACCGGGTAGCTGAGACGTTCGATTTGCTTTTGAGAGAGTTTTTTGCCGACAAGTACGTTTTTGACAAGAATAAGTTTGTGCTAAGGCGCGGTGAACAGGAAATGGTGCGGGGCCCGCACCGTACACTGAGCGATGGTGAAAAAACGGCCATTGCATTCTGCTATTTCGTCGCCTGTATGCATCGCAAAGTCACTTCAGACAGCGACTACAGAAAGTTGTACCTGGTGTTTGATGATCCCGTGACTTCAATGTCGTATGATTTTGTTTTTTCGATTGCTCAGACGCTTAAGAATTTGAACATCTCGAATAAAGGGGAGGTGTCAATTAATCCGGGTAAGATTGATGGCACCAAATGCTTGAGACCAGAATTGTTAATTCTCACCCACAGCAGTTACTTCTTCAATATTTCGCGTACCAACGCCGTAATAAAGCGGGATGCAACATTCTCGCTGCATACAGATGGGACAACACATAGTCTAATCCACCTGAACGATTATGTCGCACCTTTTGAACAACAGCTTGAGCACATCTATCAGGTTGCAAACGGTAGTGACCCAGATCATGGAACCGGCAATGCGATACGCTCAGTGTTGGAAGCTGTTGGTCGATTCTGCAGGCCGGACAAATCACAGGACTTGCAGAACTTTATTACGTTTCTAGCGGGAGAAGAGGGCCTCACTATCAAAAGTGTGATGATTAATTCGCTCTGCCACGGTACTTACTTCGACGAAACACCACCTCCCGACGATCTTAAGTTAGCGTGCAATGAAACACTGGTCGTTGTTGAGCGGTTTGCGATTGGGCATCTAGAACTCATCAAAAAAAAAGATGAACTCAAGGGAAAATAGAAGCTCGGTCGTCCTTTTAGTTTACTGTCTTTGAAAAATATGGAGTCAGTCTAACAATCAGGTGTTTCGAATTTGGCTCAAATGTCCGCTAAACTTAAACCCGCTTTAAGCGCACTCATGCTCCAATTGAGGGGGCGAATAACCAACATATTATTGGGTGCGACATTGAGGCTATTGGGAAACTTATTTAATTTTGGGGTATTTGAACGGGCAGGTGCCCGATGAGCAAGCACGACCGCCCTGACCTTAATATTACAACAGAAAACGCTAAATTACGCGAGCAAACAGCTTTTCAACTGGGCATGGGCGATGCTGAGGCACTTGCCAGTTCTGGTCTTATGGCCCGCAGCAATGCGGCATTTAGTATGCTGGAGCAAATTCAAAACCGCAAAGACAAGGACAGTAAATTTGAAGCCGCCATTCTTGAGCAATTACGTCAATCGCTGAATGATATTGGCGCTGAAATGAATTGGCTGGAAGACCAAATCCGCGTTGAAGAAAAAGCCATTCAACATAACAATCAGGAGATTGATTTTATCCGTACGCTGGATGAGAACAATATTTACGGCGCAGATGGAAAGCTGCGGGGTGATGTGTCTGACCTGCTCAAGAAAAATGGCTATGATGATCTAGATGGTAAATCAACCGATGAGGTTATGCACATGCTGACGATCATCGAGACGAAATTACATGGTGACAACATCATTCGTCTTGACCGCATTGATAGCTATCAAGACCGTCACGCTCATTTGCGTGAGAAAGTTAGACAATTTGGTGAAAATCTACCCGAAGGAACCCCGAATGATATTCACCAGAAAGCTGAGGCATTGGCAGAGCGCCATCCCTACGAAATAAATATGAGGGTTACAATGTCAGACGATAGAATTTCAAATGTCACAGAAGAACGAGCACTGGAACAACGCATAAGCGCAGAGACATCAGGTTTTGACTTTGGCGATACCTCGCCATCTCCTTAGTTGTTGGGTTCGTGCCATGCTTGGGCAGAATGCTGAATTAAGATAGATAGTCCTTCGCGCCAATTTTTGCCAGAATACGGCCCATACGCATCACCATTAAGGAGATAGGAAATTGTCACTTTTCTCCTGTTTGGATTTTCCAAGAATGCCGTTGCCGGAACATATGATTTTCCAAATTCACCAGTGATGTATTGAGAAATTTGCAGACCCGTTGCGCTCTCTGCATTCCCACTTACCAAAACCACCACTGCTTGCTTGAATTCCGAATAGCAGGTGGCGTGAACAAGCTGCGAATAGTCTTTCTCGTCCAAGCGATAACAAACCCCTGTAACGGTTGCCGTAGGGTTTTTGCGGATGGGAAGGTCATTTTTTGAATCCGGTTCACGGGCAAAAGCAATTGGGGAAATAAGGGCTAAACTCCCCAAGCAAACCAACAGGAATGCGGGGATAAGTCTTAAATACAACGACTTTGCGCTTGTGTTGTCCCTTTGCAAAAGGGACCCTTTATTAAGGGGCAACACAAAAGATTTCGTAAAATAATGAGCGCGTTTAATTACAAGGACTTAAACCCCCGCAAGGGATTGATAGAGGTGCCATATGGAACAGGTGCAAAACGGGTCGGTTTTGCCAATGCAAGGGATGTTCCGATATGGGTTTGAAAAATGCACCAAAAACCGGAGTTCGCCGGATTGGTTATGCCCGTATATCAACCCATGACCAGTTTCTTGATCTGCAAATGAATGCGTTGGAACAATTTGGTTGCAATCAAATTTTTTGTGACGAAGGCATATCCGGCGCAATCCATCCAATGGAGCGTAAGGGCTTTGTAGCAGCGCACAGCACATTACGAGATGGAGACATCCTCGCCGTTTGGAAGCTGGATCGTCTAGGCCGCACACTGAAAGGCGTTATTGAAACCGTGGATGGCTTAAAAGACGGCGACATTCAATTTGTGAGCCTGACCGAAAATATTGACACCACCACTGCAACGGGTCGGGCCTTTTGGCAATTCATTGGTCTGATGGCAGAATTGGAACGCGGCCTGATCCGTGAACGAACAATAGAAGGTATGGCGGCAGCACGGCGGCGTGGGGTTCATATTGGACGACCCAGAAAATTAGCCGTTGCCGATGTTCAACAGGCCCGAAAGCTCATTGCACGCGATGCTTATACGATTGATGGGCTTGCCGGAGATTATGGCGTGTCACCGTCTACGCTTCGCCGCGCTTTGGCCAATACCTGAACAGCTCCCCAATAATAGCCCTCTTTTCCCCCAGAACAACGCATTAGAGGCGCTAGATAGCGCTCATGGCATCGCTAATCCCAGCGGTGTTGAAAAGACGGGAGAGTGCTTTGCTCGGTAAAAACAAAACCCAGAAGGAAGCGGCCAAGGGCGTATTTACGTCTTCGGCAGCTTTGCTGGCAAATGTGCTGGCGTTTGCGTTGGCATTCTTGGGCACAGGGCCGATTTATAAAGTGTCGGTTGGCCCCGTGACCAATTTTGCTGTGTCGCAGTATGGCGCGGCCATGGCTGATATCACCGCCATCATCTGGGCGGTGATTGTAGCCCTGAGCGTATTTGCTTTTGCACGGGCTACGTTAGCTACTGCCATTATGCTTGGCGCTCTGGCTCTGGCTGCCCGTTTTTTCTAATCAACCCATAAAAGGAGAGTATCATGGTTCATATTCCAGATCAGCTTACTAACCACAAAGCCAAAAGCCAGCAGAACGGTTATTACACCGTTGCATGGCTGCTGGCGATTGTCGGTGGCATCGCACTGGCCAACGGTGCGGGCGGAGGCCTTTTGGCTATCCTGCTTGGCTTGGTCGTGGGCTGGGTCGGTTCTACTATCAAGACCACCTATAATCGTACTGGCGGTATTCACCGCTACAAATAAACACGACCTATCAAACTTTCAGGGAGGCTCCGGCCTCCCTTTTTTTGTCCTTTGTTCTTTGGAGGAATTGTCATGCACGAGGATTATTTCGATCAGGAAGAGATGCGGTTTGGCAGTGCCGGATGGGCTGGGGAGGCAGACTTGCGCCGCGCCGGGTTGTTCGGTGGCTCCGGTCTGCATCTGGGCTTCGCGGGCAAACGCCAACTTCGGCTTCAATCGGATGCACCCGTGATCCTGTTCGGTGGTTCCGGGTCGGGTAAAACCCGTGATTTTTTGGGATATGTGGTGTGTGACAGCCCCGGCGTGCCGATGATTACGCTTGATCCGCGCGGCGAGCTGGGCGCGATTTCGTTTAATACGCAGGCGCAAAATAACGAGCACGGGTATTACTGGAACCCGATGGGCATTGGGGACTGGCTACCGCAGCATAGCGTCAACCCGCTGGATATATTGGGTATGCACGCGCCCACCTTTCATGCGGACGTGGGCTTCATTACCGAAGGATTGATCCCGCTGTCAGGGTCTTCATCGGGGCAGTATTTTGAGCTGCGCGGGCGTGAATGGGTCGGGGCAATCTTAAAAGCCCGTGTTGAACAAACTGGCTCCGTGTCCTTCCCCGCATTGTATCGGACTATTAACGCCATTGAGGGTGATCCCAACGCTTGGGCGGATCAGCTTGAGTTTATGTTATCCTCACGCTTTGCTGATGTGCGGCGCATGGCGGCAGAAATCCTCACCAAACAGCAAGACAGCCCACGCGAGTTTGGCTCTGTGCTTGGCACCATTTATGCCAATCTCTCTTTTCTGTCTGATCCGGCACTGCTCCGTTCACTGGAAGGTGGCGGCCATTCGTTAAATACCCTGACTGATCCTCGCTTTGTCGCTAAATGGTTTTTGAATGTTCCGGCGGAATATCTTAAATTATGGTCACCAGCACTACGGGTGATGTTCACCACGGCCATGCTGTATAAATCCCGCTCGCCGCAGGCACGGCAAATCCTCATGGTGATTGACGAAGCCGGGCAATTGGGCCGGGCCGAATTTCTCATGCGTGGATTCACTTATGGCCGTGGGGCCGGGGTGCGCACACTGGCCCTGTTTCAAGATAGCGGACAGGTGATCGCCCATTATGGTCATGCCGGATTGCAAACCCTGATCGGTTCGGCACAAACCCGCATATGGTTTGGTGTGCGAGATGCGCAAACCGCAGAACTGGTCAGCCAGATGCTCGGCACGCAAACGCTGGAATATGACGACCATCTTGCCCGCGATGCAGCACAGTTTCAAAAGCGTGATATGGCCCGGCGGGTGTTGCTAGGGGATGATCCGTATTCGCTGGCGCACGAATACGCGCAAGCAAAACGCGCGGCTGATAACCGCACCAAACAGGCCCGCGCCTTGTTACCTTTGGATGAGGTTTTGAACCTGCCGGAAGATGCGGCCATAGTGTTTGTCTCGGGGCTAAACCTGAAACCGTTTTTGGCGGGTAAGCATCCCTATTACAGCCAAGCCTTCATGGCAGGCAAGTATCTGCCAAATCCGTATCATCCGCCACTGGATCAATTGGAAGTGCGCGGGCGCTTTGGTATGAAAACTCTACGCGTCACGCGCGGTCTCGTCCCACAAAATATGCACCATTTCCCCCAGTACAGTGCTGGCCGGACGCTACACTTGCAGGACTATCCACTCTAACCAACGGAGAACCCCATGAGTGATGAAAAGCAAACAGCGCCCGTACAGGAACAAACACCAGCTCAAAACCCAGCCCCGCAAGAACCACAAACACAAGAGCCTCAGCCGGAAGACAAACCCAAAGCTCAACCCAGTTATGAAGCCTCTGCGGTACAGGAAGATCGCAGCGGCAAATCCCATTACAAAAACATTGGCGCTGCCTTTGCCCATAGAGACGGCAAGGGCCACACGCTTAACCTCGCCGCAACACCGGTCAACGGCAAGATCGTCTTACGGGAGCCACGAGAACGGCTTGATGCCAAACGCAACGCTGAAAGCCAAGCTCGCGACACGCAAGCAGGTCGTGGCCAAGATCAGGGCCAAAACCGGGAGCGCGGTGAATGAGTGCGGATTTTAATGGGGCGGCGGGTTCGTCGCCATCTACTCCCCTTGGGCCAATCACCACCAAGGCGGAACTGGATGCTCGCATAGAGGCCCGGCCCACACCAAAGCCGGAGCCACAACTCACGCCCAACACTTTTGAGTCCGCCGGTGTTAATCAATCGCTTAATGGACTGGCCGAATGGCGTATCCAGTATTTGCAAGACCGTCTGCAATCCTCCCGCGACAAGCTGGAACGCGATCATGCCCTAAGCCGCTTACGCGGCAAACCTCGCGCAGATTTTGGGCGCAGCCGGTGAGCGCATACTCCCGTATGAACAATACGGTATAGGAATTAATTCCTTTACAAAATGGAGTAAATAAGTGAGTTTGTTCTTCTTGTGTTCTGAATTGAAAAGGAGAGCAACAGGCCAGATAAACAACTAAAAAGAAGGAAAAACACCCATGGATGAGTGTGAACACCCCACCGAACATTTTAATGACAACACCGAGCGGTCGGTTGCTTCTATGCCTGTGGCTCCCAAGCCATCTGATTATCTGTCTGAATTGGCAAATGATAACGACATAACCGAGGCACAAAGAATAGAATATCTATCCATTCTCTTCGAAATCATGAAAGGGTTTGTCCATCTGGGGTATGGCCTAACACCTGTGCAAAACATGGTTGAGAGCTTCGAAAATGCTGCCAAAGAGGACTTGATTCTGGTAAAGTGTGAGTATGATCAACATGACCCATTATAAGCAAGAATCTACGGATGCTGCCGCACCTGCATTTAGGCCCGCCATTATCTATGTGCGGGTATCTTCAAAAAAGCAGGCCAAAGAAGGCGGGCTAAAGTCGCAAGAAACAACCTGCCGCCAATACGCAAAAATGCGCGGGCTTACCGTCATTGAAGTGTTTAAGGACGATGTCACCGGAAAAATCGCCAACCGCACAGGCATGAAAGACACGCTGGCCTTTCTACGCAAAAACAGAAAAGCGCAGCCCGTGGTTATTGTTGATGCCATATCCCGCATTGCGCGGACGATGAAGGCACACCTTAAAATAACCGAAGATGTCATCAGGGCTGGCGGCACTCTTGAAAGCCCGAATGATACGTTTGGTACGGATTCAGATTCGATCTTCCGCGAACATATGTCGGCGCTTCTGGCGCAACACGAAGCGCATAAAAACGGAGAACGCACGATCCAGCGTATGCGGGCGCGTCTAACCGATGGATACTATGTCAACGCCATCCCTCCTCTTGGTTACGTCTATAAAAAGGTAAGGGGGCAAGGAAACTGCCTGTTTCCACAAGAACCCTACGCAACCATTGTCAGGGAGGCTTTGGAAGGTTTTGCCTCGGGTCGTCTTGGTTCACAAGGTGAGGTACGCTGCTTTCTGGCCAGCCATCCAGAATTTCCAACCAACAAAAAGGGCGAAGTAACCCACCAGCGCGCTAGGGTGCTGCTGAACCATCTTGTTTATGCTGGCATGATAGAGGGCGAAGCATGGGGCGTGTCCTTACGCCATGGCAAGCATGAAGGTTTGATCTCTTATGAAACCTTCCTGAAAATTCAAAATAAATTAAGTGAAGGCGCAAAAATTGTAACCCGCATCGATATTGATCAGGACTTCGTCCTGCGTGGTGCCGTTTCCTGTGCTGATTGCACCAAACCGCTGACCGCGAGCTGGTCAAAGGGGCAGAACAAGAAATACCCCTATTACCATTGCTTCAATAAATCATGTGATAGCTACAAAATATCTATCCCGCGTGACAGGATGGAAAATCACTTTGAAACCCTGCTGGCGCAATTACAGCCCTCGCAGACACTCTTCAAGGCGGCCTCACGCATGTTCAAGGATTTATGGGACTATCAGGGCCATGTCGCGCAATCGCGCATTAAGGGCTTGCAAGATGATCTTCTCAAACTGGATGCTGATCTTGCCAAAAAGCTGGAGCGCATGTTTGACACTGAAAACGAAACCATCATTGCCGCCATCGAAACCCGCATAAACAATATTGAAAAAGAAAAGCTCGCGATCACTGAAACCATCAAAAAACTGGGAAAACCTGTAAGGCCGTTCAAGACAATGTTCGAACAGGCTTTAACCTTCCTCGCAAACCCTTATAGTATATGGCAAAACGGTAATTTTGAAGATCGCAAAATGGTGCTAAAACTGGCGTTTTCTGACCGACTTTCATATTCAAGGAATGGAGGATTTCGAACACCTAAAACCAGCCAACCTTTTCAAATAATTCAAAGGCTTAGCGATGGTGTGAAGGGTGATTTTTCTTCGGAAAAAGTAATGGCGCGCCGAGGAAGATTCGAACTCCCGACCCCCAGATTCGTAGTCTGGTGCTCTATCCAGCTGAGCTATCGGCGCGTGTTTCAGACCAAAGTCTTGAAGCGGCGCGGAACCTAGCGCCCAATGCCGCCCTTCGCAACCCGGTTGATGCAAAGAATTCAGCTATTTTGCGTCAGGTCTGATTTTTGCGCCAATCAGACAAGCACAAGTGCGGTTCGATGGTTGTCGCGGCCATTACGCCTCGTCCAATGGCCCGACTCAAACAATCTGCCGCCAATGCCCCGACGCGGGCCAATGTAAAGGCATCCACTTCCGGTGCGGTGTGAGTTCCAGAGGCCAAGGCAAAGGTCACATCGCCATCAAACGGGGCGGCAATGGGCCGAATGGCCCGGGCCATGCCAGCACTGGCCATTTTGGCCATCCGTTTCGCTTGGGCCGGCGTTAGCGACAGATCAGTTGCCACCACAGCCAATGTGGTGTTTTGCCGGGCCGCAGGATTGACCTTGGCCGCGCCCCAATCTTCCAGATCAAACTGAGCAGGTTTTTGTTCTTCACCGGACCGGCAAAATTCATCACCTTGCCCGAATGGTTCAGCCCATAACCGGTTGGTACCCGGCATCAGGACTGAACCGAAGCAATTGACCGCCACCAAAGCTGCAACTTGAAAGCCATCTTGGGTACGAACGCTGGCAGAACCTAAGCCGCCTTTGATCGCGCCCGCCAGCGCACCGGTTCCGGCCCCGACATTGCCCAGATCAAACTGATCGCTGACACTGGACAAAGCTTGTCGACCCAGTTCGCGATAAGGCGGTGTTTCGCCCCAATTTTTGTCACCGCCATTAGCTAAATCGTACAAAACGGCTGACGGTATAATTGGTGATTTCGGCACACCCGGCAGATTAACCAGCCCAAAGCCAGCACCAGCTGCGCCCAAGGCCGAGATCACACCATCTGCCGCAGCCAACCCATAGACCGAGCCACCGGTCAATACGATGGCATCCACAGTTTCGACCAGATTTTCCGGAGCCAAGGCATCGGTTTCGCGGGTGCCCGGCCCGCCCCCGGCCACATCCACCGCGCAAACCATTGGCGTTTCGCAACGGATCACGGTGACCCCGGTGCGGGTCTGTTCGCACGATGCGTTGCCCACGGTAATGCCGGTAATATCGGTTAGCAGGTTTTTGAGTTGTTTTTGGCTCATGGGTGCAGCTTATCTATTCATTGCATTGGCACAAGTGCGCTGCTCATCTATAAGCGCCAGAATTGGAGACTCTCATGGTTCGATTTCAACAAGCTGCATTTTTGTTCCTTCTTCTAGCAATGCCCGGATTGGCCGGGTGCGCGCCGGCTGAACCGGTTACAGAAGCCAGTGTTCAGCCACCACGACCAGCCATGGTTGCAGCCGCCAACCCTCATGCGGTAGAGGCTGGACTGGCTATTTTGCGAGCCGGCGGCACTGCGGTAGACGCAGCCGTGGCCATACAGGCGGTATTGGGTCTAGTTGAGCCGCAAAGCTCCGGTTTGGGCGGCGGTGCCTTCCTAATACATTATGATGCCACCAGTGGTTCGATCAGTGCATTTGACGGCCGCGAAATGGCACCTTCCAGAGCCAGCGCCCAGATGTTTTTGGGCCAAGACGGCCAACCGTTGGGCTATGTGGATGCGGTCAATTCCGGCCATGCCGTAGGCGTACCCGGTGCGATGGCCATGTTGGGTCTGGCCCAAGGGAAATTCGGTAAATTGGGCTGGGGCCAGTTGTTTGGTTCGGGCATCCAATTGGCTGAAGATGGCTTTGCCGTTTCGCCTCGCTTGGCAGGATTGCTGCAAGCCTACGCCAAACGTGTGGCGCTCGACCAACACCAAGCGGCCCGCGATTATTTCTTTTTGCCGGACGGATCGACCTTGCCGCAAGGCTTTGTGCGGACCAATCCGGCCTATGCGAACACGTTACGACAACTGGCCCAAAACCCGCGCGCTTTGCTAGAGGGCGAACTGGCCGAGCAAATTATTGCTGCTGTCGCCGAGAAGCCGCGCCCCGGCACCCTGTCCTTGGCTGACATGGCATCCTATCAGCCCAAGCAACGTGAAGCCGTATGCCGACCGTATCGGGCCGTGCAGGTCTGTAGCGCGCCGCCACCCTCATCAGGTGGACAGGCGATCAACGCAACTTTAGGCGTTTTATCACATTTCGAGTTTTCACCCGAAGGTGCCAGCGACCCGGCCAATTGGCATTTGTTCATCGAGGCCCTGCGTTTGGCCTATGCCGACCGCGATCGGTACATGGCCGATGACAGCGTGGTTGCCGTACCTCTGGACGGATTGCTTGATGCGAATTATCTGGCTGAACGGGCCAAATTGATCTCGCCAGGCACTGCCATCATCACGGCCGAACCGGGCAATCCGGGCGGCATCGCCTTTGGCCGGGATACCACGGAGGAACCAAAAGGCACCTCACATTTCTCGATCATTGACCAATGGGGCAATGCGGTATCGATGACCACGACGGTGGAATCCGTATTCGGCAATAAGCGTTTTGTCGGTGGTTTTTTGCTCAACAACCAATTGACTGATTTTGCCCGAAACCCAGTTGATGAGCTGGGCAGGCCACTAGCCAATGCGCCGGGTCCGAACAAGCGGCCCCGGTCGTCTATGTCGCCAACCATTGTGTTGGGCGCGGATGGCGCGCCGGTCTTGCTGGCTGGCTCACCGGGCGGTAGCTCGATCATTTCGTATACGGCCAAGGCATTGGTTGGCGTACTGGACTGGGGGTTAAGCCCGCAAGCGGCGATTGATCTGCCCAATGTTGTGGCCCGGGGCGACATCACCCGCATCGGCGCAATGAATTTGGACCCGGCACTGATCCCGGCGCTGATCGCCATGGGCCACAACATTCAAGGCACACGCGGCGAAAATTCCGGTCTGCACCTGATCCAAATTTTACCGGATCACACCTTGTTGGGCGGCGCCGACCCCCGGCGCGAAGGGCAAGCCTTGCAACCGTAAATTTTGAAAAACTTGGAAATTTCCGGGTTTCAAAATAAAATGTTTTGGCAATTGGCGGTTTATCCTCGGAATCAAGCGCGCTGAACGGCTGGTTGAGCGACATTGTTGGACCAATGAGCATTGGGGTAAGAAAGAGTCCAAAACTCTTACTTACTTTCCATTTGAGGGGGATTTACGTTATGAAAGAGCCGAAAATACACGGTTACAAACCGGTTTTCGCAACCAGTATAAAACAGGTGCATGCTGGGTGAATTGAGTAAGGTTATCCTTGAGCCAGCCAGTATCAACCATTGTCGATATGTGTGATTTATCTGTCATTTTATTGAGAATGTGTGTCCGGTAAACCAAGCGTAATTGGCATTTTACTGTGTGACCCACACCGGAACTGACAATCAAAAATGACAATGGGGGATAACCGAACAGGCAAGATATGGACCCTCCGGCCCACCGATTGTATCTGGCTTTCACCTACACATTTTGTGTTTTTGTAGCATGATGTTGGGTGCCAGTGACCTTCGGCCGAAGGTCACTGGCGGCAGCGAGCGGTTGTGCCCTCCGACGACCGTTTACGGTCGAACTT
>JAJFFR010000051.1 GCA_021776555.1 Robiginitomaculum sp. | reverse complement strand
CCATCAAAGAGCGTATGTCGTCAGTGGAAATTGACACCGTCATGCCGCACGATTTGATCAATGCCAAACCAGCTGCTGCGGCGGTTCGCGAGTTCTTTGGTTCTTCACAGCTTTCGCAGTTTATGGATCAAAACAATCCATTGTCGGAAATTACTCACAAGCGCCGGGTTTCTGCGCTTGGGCCGGGCGGTTTGACCCGCGAACGAGCCGGGTTTGAGGTGCGCGATGTGCATCCAACCCATTATGGCCGGATTTGTCCGATTGAAACGCCAGAGGGACCGAATATCGGTCTAATCAATTCACTGGCGACTTTTGCCCGGATCAACAAATACGGCTTTATTGAAAGCCCGTATCGCAAGGTTAAAGACGGCAAATTGCTGGACAGTGTGGTTTATCTGTCGGCGGTGGAAGAGGCAAAAAACGTAATTGCCCAAGCCAACTCGACTATTGAAGACAACAAATTTGCACATGAAACGGTCACGTGCCGGATTGCCGGTGATGTGATTTTGACCCCGCGTGAAAAAATCGATTATATCGATGTGTCGCCAAAACAGGTTGTGTCGGTCGCTGCGGCGCTGATCCCATTCTTGGAGCATGATGATGCGAACCGGGCGCTGATGGGGTCCAACATGCAACGCCAAGCGGTGCCTTTGGTCGAAGCCGAAGCGCCATTGGTCGGTACTGGCATGGAAGCTGTTGTGGCTCGCGATTCACGCGCAGCCGTAATTGCCAAGCGCAAAGGGATTGTCGAGCAAGTTGACGCAACCCGGATCGTGGTGCGGGTAACTGGCGAAACCGACATGACGGTTTCCGGGGTTGATATCTACAACTTGTTGAAATTCCAGAGGTCCAATCAGGACACCTGTATCAACCAACGTCCATTGGTCAAAGTGGGCGATCTGGTCGACGCTGACGATATCATTGCCGATGGTCCTTCAACCGATCTGGGCGAATTGGCTTTGGGTAAAAACGTGATGGTCGCGTTTATGCCATGGAGCGGGTACAATTTTGAGGATTCGATCCTCATTTCTGAACGTATCGTGCGCGATGATGTGTTCACTTCAATTCACATTGATGAATTTGATCTGGCGGCTCGCGATACCAAGCTCGGTCCTGAGGAGATCACCCGGGACATTCCAAATGTCGGTGAAGAAGCTTTACGCAATCTCGACGAAAGCGGCATAGTTGCCATCGGCGCACGGGTTGAACCACGTGATATTCTGGTCGGCAAAGTAACGCCAAAAGGCGAAAGCCCGATGACGCCAGAAGAAAAACTGTTGCGCGCTATCTTTGGTGAAAAAGCTTCTGATGTTCGTGATACCTCGTTACGCTTGCCGCCGGGTGTTGCCGGTACTGTGGTTGAAGTTCGGGTCTTTAATCGCCACGGCGTAGAAAAAGACCAACGGGCGCTAACCATTGAACGCGAAGAGATTGAGCGTTTGGGTCTGGACCGCGATGACGAACTACTGATTTTGGAACGCAGTATCTTTGGTCGTCTGCACGATCTGCTGGTTGGCAAATCTGCTGTGACTGGACCCAAAGGGTTCGGCAAAGGCAAAATCGACGAAGAAGCATTGTCCAATACGGTTTCCCGCCAAGACTGGTGGAAAATCGGCCTGAGCGACGAAAAAGCCATGGCCGAGGTCGAGGCACTGCGTAAACAATATGACGATGCTAAAGCGCGACTAGATGCACGGTTCGACGACAAGGTCGACAAACTGCAACGCGGCGATGATTTGATGCCGGGCGTGATGAAAATGGTCAAAGTATTTGTCGCGGTGAAGCGTAAGCTGCAACCGGGTGACAAAATGGCTGGTCGTCACGGCAATAAAGGGGTGATTTCTAAAATCAACCCGATGGAAGATATGCCTCACCTTGAGGATGGTCGTCCAGTTGACATCGTGTTGAACCCGCTTGGTGTGCCAAGCCGGATGAATGTTGGGCAGATTCTGGAAACCCACTTGGGTTGGGCGTCTGCCGGTTTGGGCTTACAAATCGGTGAAGCCTTTGAGGCCTATCGTAAAACGCAAGATATCAAACCGCTTCGCGACAAGCTGTCTGATGTTTATGGCGAAAAATACAAGTTGCCGCGTAAAAACGAAGAATTGGCAGAACTGGCCGGCAATCTGACCAAAGGTGTGCCGATGGCTACACCAGTGTTTGATGGTGCGTCGGAAGACGAGATCAATGAGATGCTAACCAAAGCTGGGTTTGCCACTTCTGGGCAATCCTGGTTGTGGGATGGCCGTACAGGCGAGCGTTTCTCTCGCCCGGTTACGGTTGGCATTAAGTATTTGCTGAAACTTCACCATTTGGTGGATGACAAAATCCATGCGCGCTCGATCGGTCCATACTCGCTGGTTACCCAGCAGCCATTGGGCGGTAAAGCGCAATTTGGTGGGCAGCGTTTCGGGGAAATGGAAGTGTGGGCGCTCGAAGCGTACGGCGCGGCCTATACCCTCAAAGAAATGCTCACTGTCAAATCAGATGATGTTGCAGGTCGGACCAAAGTTTACGAATCCATTGTTCGCGGCGATGACGCCTTTGAAGCGGGAATTCCTGAAAGCTTCAATGTGTTGGTCAAAGAGATGCGATCCCTTGGCTTGAACGTTGAACTGACCAACAACAAATAACTTCTTGGTTGGTCGGCGCTTATGCCGGCCAGCAAACCTCCGACGAATGGAGACCCGCCCGATGAACCATCACGCAAAAAAAGACATCATGAATGTGTTTAATGCAGCAGTCGAAGCGCCGAGCTTTGACCGCATCCGCATTTCACTAGCCAGTCCTGAGAAAATTCTCTCTTGGTCCCACGGTGAAATCAAAAAGCCGGAAACGATCAATTACCGGACCTTTAAGCCGGAGCGGGACGGGCTGTTCTGTTCGCGTATTTTTGGCCCGATGAAGGACTATGAATGTCTGTGTGGCAAATACAAGCGGATGAAATACAAAGGTATTATCTGCGAAAAATGCGGCGTTGAAGTTACCTTGCAACGGGTGCGTCGCGAGCGGATGGGCCACATTGAACTGGCCGCTCCCGTGGCGCATATCTGGTTCTTGAAATCTCTGCCAAGCCGCATTGGCCTAATCATTGATATGCCGCTTAAAGACATTGAGCGGGTGCTGTACTTTGAGCAATACATTGTGTTGGAACCAGGTTTGACCACGCTCGAAGACCGTCAATTGCTGACCGAAGAAGAGTATCTGGAAGCCCAAACCGAGTTTGGCGAAGACAGCTTTACCGCCGGGATCGGCGCTGAAGCCATTCGCGAAATTCTAATGAACATTGATCTGCCTAAAGAGGCCGAACAATTGCGGGTTGATATTGCAGAAACCGGTTCGCAACTTAAACTGGTCAAATTCGTCAAACGCCTGAAATTGGTCAATGCGTTTATCGAATCCAAAAACCGCCCAGAATGGATGATCCTGTCTGTTGTTCCGATTATTCCACCGGAATTGCGTCCGCTGGTACCGCTGGATGGTGGCCGCTTTGCGACCTCTGATTTGAACGATTTGTATCGCCGGGTGATTAACCGGAACAACCGTTTGAAGCGGCTGATGGAATTGGGTGCGCCTGATATTATCATCCGGAATGAGAAACGGATGTTGCAAGAATCTGTTGATGCATTGTTCGACAATGGTCGTCGTGGTCGGGTGATTACCGGTGCCAACAAGCGCCCCTTAAAATCCATGGCCGACATGCTTAAAGGCAAGCAAGGCCGTTTCCGGCAGAACCTGCTGGGTAAACGGGTCGATTATTCTGGTCGTTCAGTGATCGTTGTGGGTCCAGAGCTAAAACTGCACGAGTGTGGTCTGCCTAAGAAAATGGCGCTGGAATTATTCAAGCCGTTTATCTATGCGCGTCTGGATGCCAAAGGGCTTTCGGGCACCGTGAAAGCTTCCAAGAAAATGGTCGAAAAAGAACGACCTGAAGTTTGGGATATTCTGGACGAAGTGATCAGGGAACACCCGATCTTGCTAAACCGGGCGCCAACCTTGCACCGTTTGGGTATTCAAGCGTTTGAACCCAAATTGATTGAAGGCAAAGCCATTCAATTGCACCCGTTGGTTTGTACTGCGTTTAACGCCGACTTTGATGGTGATCAGATGGCGGTTCACGTTCCCTTGTCGATGGAAGCACAGCTTGAAGCGCGTGTGTTGATGATGTCGACCAACAACATTTTATCGCCATCCAATGGTAAGCCAATTATTGTGCCGTCTCAGGATATTATCCTGGGTCTTTATTTCCTATCACTGGAAATGGAAGGTCAAAAAGGCGAGGGCAAGGTATTTGGTGACATGTCTGAAGTTGAAGCTGCTATGCAAGATGGACATCTTGAATTGCATGCCAAAATCAAGGCGCGCTATACCACTAAGGACGAGGATGGAAATCCGGTAACCGCAGTTTATGACACTACACCAGGTCGGTATATGATCGCCGATATTATGCCGCGCCACGCCAAAGTACCATTTTCCATGACGAACGATGTCATGACCAAAAAAACCGTCTCTGAAATGATTGATATCGTCTATCGTCATTGCGGCCAGAAGGCGACGGTCATCTTTTGTGACCGTTTGATGGGGCTTGGCTTCCGCGAAGCGGCCCGAGCCGGCATTTCATTTGGCAAGGATGATATGATCATCCCAGACGAGAAAGCTATTCTGGTTGACGAAACCCGCAAGTTGGTGGCCGATTACGAACACCAGTATTCCGGTGGTCTGATTACTCGTGGTGAAAAATACAACAAAGTCGTAGATGCGTGGTCGAAATGTACCGACAAAATTGCTGATGCGATGATGGACACCATGCAAAAACGTAAAAAAGGTATACGGGCAGTCGAGGGCATCAACTCAGTGTTCATGATGGCCCATTCCGGCGCTCGTGGTTCGAAGAACCAAATGAAGCAGTTGGCTGGTATGCGTGGCTTGATGGCTAAACCATCGGGTGAAATTATTGAGACACCGATTATTTCCAACTTTAAGGAAGGCCTGTCGGTTTCCGAATACTTCTCGTCGACCCACGGCGCACGCAAAGGCCTAGCTGATACGGCGTTGAAAACTGCCAACTCGGGTTACCTAACCCGTCGTTTGGTTGATGTGGCGCAAGACAGTATCGTTCGCGAGAAAGATTGCGGCACTGAAATGGGTATTGAAATCACACCTGTGATCAACGCCGGTGAGGTGGTTGTTTCTATTGGTGAACGTGTGTTGGGCCGAGTTTGTGCCGAAGATGTTTTGCACCCTGATACCAATGAAGTCATAGCGGCGCAGGATACCTATCTGGACGAAAATCTGATTGCAGTCATTGACGAAGCCGAAGTGCTGTCGATCAAAGTGCGTTCTCCATTGACTTGCGAAACGAAACTGGGTGTTTGCGCGACTTGTTATGGTCGTGATTTGGCTCGAGGTGTTCCGGTCAGCATCGGCGAAGCAGTTGGTGTTATCGCGGCGCAATCCATTGGTGAGCCTGGTACGCAATTGACCATGCGGACCTTCCACATTGGTGGCGCGGCGCAGGTGTCGGAACAATCGTTCATCGAGTCAGCGCACGATGGTAAATTGGCTTTTGAAAACCGTTCAACGGTGACTGATGCCAATGGCAACATGATTGTACTCAGCCGTTCCATGAAAGTGGCAGTGGTTGATTCCAAAGGCAAAGAACGCGAATCTTACAAACTACTGTACGGTTCACGGGTGTTTATGGACGAAGGGGCCAAGGTCAAACGCGGCCAGCGACTATGTGAATGGGATCCGTACTCGACCCCAATCATCACCGAGGCCGGTGGTACCATCAAATTGCTTGATGTTGTCGATGGTTTGTCCGTTAAGGAAGAAACCGATGAAGCAACCGGGATTACTTCGCGGGTCATCGTTGATTGGCGTTCGAGCACACGCGGTGCAACCCTGCAGCCAAGAATTGTTGTGATGGACGACAAGGGTGAACCTGTTGCCATGGAAGGCGGCAAAATTGCCAATTATGTGCTGGCCGTGGATGCGATTTTGTCAGTTGAAGATGGTGATGTGATTGCACCGGGTGCGGTGATTGCCCGTATTCCAACTGAAGGCGCGAAAAACAAAGATATTACCGGTGGTCTGCCACGGGTTGCTGAATTGTTTGAAGCGCGTAAGCCAAAAGATCATGCCATTTTGGCGGATGTGAATGGCCGGGTGGAATTTGGCCGGGATTACAAGAACAAACGTAAAATCTTCATCAATCCCGAAGATGAAACGCTGGATCGTTCCGAATACTTGGTACCAAAAGGCAAGCACTTGAACGTACAGGACGGCGATACCATCAAACGCGGTGAAACGCTGCTCGATGGCAATCCTGCGCCGCATGACATCTTACAAATTTTGGGTGTTGAGGCATTGGCTGCTTATTTGGTCAATGAAATTCAAGACGTATATCGTCTGCAAGGCGTGCCGATCAACGATAAGCATATTGAGGTGATTGTCCGTCAAATGCTGCAAAAAGTTGAAGTGACCGACGGCGGCGAAACCGACTTGCTGAAGGGTGAGCAATTGGATCGTCTTGAGTTCGAACGCATTCAAGAACAAGCTACAGCTGACAAACGCAAATTGGCCAAAGCCAATCCAGTATTGTTGGGTATTACTAAAGCCAGCTTGCAAACCAATTCGTTCATCTCAGCGGCTTCGTTCCAGGAAACCACTCGGGTGCTGACCCAGGCGGCGGTTGAAGGCAAGTCTGACAATCTCGAAGGCTTGAAAGAAAACGTCATCGTGGGCCGTTTGATCCCAGCCGGTACTGGCGCAGCGCACCGTGTCTTGCAAAACGTGGCAGACAAGCGCGACGCAATTGAATTGGCCTCTCGAGAAGCGGCCAAGGCCGAATCTCTTGAGCCATTGCCAGATGAAATTGGTGATGCAGCAGCGGGCGAAGCCTGATTACCTGCATGATTTAGAAAAAGAGAGGGTCGTCCATTATTTGGGCGGCCCTTTTTTTTGCTCGTTGGCGGATGGAGTTTGTAACTCCGTCTGAATTTTGAATTGATTCGAATACAGATGTCATACAAGGCAATTATGCGGACGGGGTTCCGCACTCCGTCCGGCACGGAGTGTATTTAATATCGAAACTGTGACACCTTAAAACCAAGTGCAAATGACTATAGATTTGTGGTGTAAGCTATGTGCTTTTTTGCATATTACCCATTCAATTTCACAAATTGACATAAGTTTCCTGAAATACCTACCCTACCGCATGACGGAGACTTTTATTATGATGGCACTACCAAACTTGGCATTGATATTATTCGCGCTCGTTATTGCGCTCATGGCCCTGATTAGTATTGTGCTACCTCTTCGTGTAGCGAAACAATTTAACATAGACTCCTGACGTGTTGATGGACGCATTAAAGTACGAACCGTTTATGGCGATTTTCTATGGAGCCGGCGTGAAAGAAGGAACGAAGTTATGAATAACAATATGCTTATTTGGCCCGCATTAGCGCAAATCGGTTTGACATTTTTCATGTTATTTCGGTTAGGCCAAGTCAAGATATCCGCTGTTAAGAGCGGGCAAGTTGACGAAACGCGCCGAGCTCTATTCGCGGATGCGTGGCCTGATGAAGTCAATCAGATTAATAACAATATCCGCAACCAGTTTGAATCACCGGTGTTGTTTTATGTTTTACTTGGCATGCTATCGGCGATCCAGGGCGCCAATATTCTCACCTTGTTACTGGCATGGTCTTATGTAGTAACACGTATTATTCACGCTTATATTCATATCGGATCTAATATCGTTTCTCAAAGACTTAAAGTTTTCAAAGCCAGTGTCGTTTTATTGATCGGGTTGTTTTTATGCGTGGTTTGGTCCATGATTGTTCAGTGATGCGCCCCTAAAGCATTTTGCATTTGCCCAACGTCATCCGGCAAAAGTAGATGTTTTTACTACCGCCCCTTCCTTGCATCTGGTCCGGTCAAAACCGACCAGTAAGTGATCACGAACAGACCAAATGCCACGACCCAGAAAACGGTGGCGATCTGGTGATATATGAGGCCGGCAAAGACCGACCCTGCAACCCGGCTGATCGCGGCCAGCGTGATGGCGCAATACATCACAAGTGCGCTCCAATCGGCTTGCAATGGTCGCCCAGTGTGGCCACGTGAGGCCCGGGTCATAACTGCCAAAATCATTGAGGAAAACGCGCCAGTGGTAAACGCATGGATCGCTGCGCTTTGCGCCGGGAAATCCAAAAACAAGTTGGAAGCTAGCAAAGCAAATCCAACTGCAATCCAAAGGTAGGCCACATGCAAAATCCACAACATTGGCTCATGAAGCACATGTAGGCCGCGCCATCGGGTCAGGCGCTCCAAGTGCAAAGCTGAACAGATCAGAGCGAGAGCCGCAGTTAGCAGGCTGTTGGGCACCATGGTGAAGCTGATCCCGGTGGTCAGCGTCATGACCAATGTAAAGCGATCGGTGTTGGTAAAACCGGATGGTAAAATGGTGCTGCCGCGCTGGCGCAAGGCGTTGCGGGTGAAGCTGGGAACGATTCGCCCCCCAATCAGCGATACCAGCAAAACCAGCAAGGAGACTGCGCCGCGCATCGCCATCCCAGTGGCAGGTAGAATTCCAAGTGATTCTAGATGAAATGCGATATTGGCTACAGCCAAGCCCGCAACAATAGCTACAATCTTTAAGTTTCGCCAATTACGGCCAACAATAATCTCGCGCAAGATAGCTGCTGTGAACAATACCAAAAATGCCGAATCAATCCCGGCCGCCAGTTCCAACCCCAGCATGGGTTCCAACAGCATGGCAGCCCGTCCCGCCAACCAGAGCAGGGCCAGAACAGCCAAAGATAAACCCCGAACCGGCAAACGACCGGTCCAATTGGGAATGGCCGTTAATAAAAACCCGGCCATAGCGGCGGCGGCAAACCCGAAGATCATCTCATGAATATGCCAATCGGCATCTACATATAGCCCGGCAAACGGAAACCCGAGCCAACTTGCCAGCCACAGCACCAATGCGGCAATGGCCCAAAGGGCAGCCCCTAAAAAGAAAGGGCGAAAGCCTTGTGAGAAAAACAAGGGTCCAGCATAATCGCGCCGCGCATCGATATTGCGTTGGCGTTGGCTTGGCTCGAGATTGGGTCCGGTCATGGCTGCGCCTTTATCGATGGATTGTGAATAGAATTTGCTAAATCATTGTGGCGACTTCGACTTGCGAAAGCAATCTGGATGACCTGCGACCAAAAGCACTGAAAATGGCGAGTGTAGAAAAAGCGGAAATAGTCGTTTTTGCGCTCTTGACCGAATTGGAATCGGGGACTAGGTTCCGCTTCCGCTTCAAAGGTTGGCCGTGGCGACTTCGTCAAACGCTGTCCGGAGCACCAGAAAATGGGGATGTCCCCCTTATTATACCGCCGGTCTGATCGACCGAGTGGTTTTCGTTTTGCCAAAGGCAATGTTTTTTGTCGTTGGTTTTGGTTATTTTTGCGAGGTTTTCTCGCGCAACAGAACAGGATTGAGGCCTTTTATGCCAACAATCAACCAGCTCATCCGGAAGCCCCGGAAACCGAAACTAAAGCGCAACACAGTGCCTGCGCTGATGGCTTGTCCGCAACGTCGTGGCGTTTGTACGCGTGTGTATACAACGACACCGAAAAAGCCGAACTCGGCTTTGCGTAAAGTGGCCAAGGTTCGTTTGACCTCCGGCCATGAAGTCGTGTGCTACATCCCGGGTGAGGGGCACAATTTGCAAGAACACTCCGTGGTGTTGATCCGCGGCGGTCGGGTAAAAGATTTGCCGGGTGTTCGTTATCATATTCTTCGTGGCGTTCTGGATACCCAGGGCGTTAAAGATCGCAAGCAACGTCGTTCGAAATACGGCGCCAAGC
>JAJFFR010000006.1 GCA_021776555.1 Robiginitomaculum sp. | reverse complement strand
ATCAAGATCACCAATATCGTTGCGCTGCTGCTGTTGGCCGTTCTGGCCTCTGGCGCCGCGTAACGCCTAATCGACATAGATGAATAAGAGAACGCCCCGGTGAATTGCCGGGGCGTTTTTTGTTGGGCTAATCTGTTCAATTAATTACCCCTCACTCCCGCCCTCTCCCACAAGGAGAGGGGGTTCAACTCGTGATCTGGCTAGAATGCGACTAAACCTATGTGCTTGCCCCCTTCTCCCATTGGGAGAAGGTCGGGATGAGGGGATCGCAGTGTCGCAATTTGCGGCCTGAATAGAGTTTACCCCCAGTGTTTCGAGATGATTGCCACGCAATCCCTCTTACAGGAAGAACTTGTTATTTTCCCATTTTTGGATCAACCACTCATCTCATCTTGACGTGCTGCCTAGCAGCCTCGAAAGATCGCAATGACCGGCGGGAATGAGTCCAGTAATACTCGTCGTACTCTAGCGGTTTATTCCTTCGGCGACCCGGGCATCTGGCATCAAGCAGCCGCCGACCTGTTGCATCTGCGGCACCGCCCCAACCTCGACAAACAAATCATATGATGACTGCCACAAGCGACAGGCGCCACCCAAATCATCCCGATCTTACTGATCGCGGCGCGGACCACCGGCGCTACCTGGTAGGTTTTCTGCGCCCAAATTGCCGCCTGGTACGCGGCCAACCGTGCCGACCAATTGTTCAAGCACGCTCAACTCTTTGCCGCGTGTGGGTGTTGAGCGCCCGACCATAGAAACAAACTTGCCATCTTCCAGTGTGTATGTGTCAACATTATCGACGATCCCATCGTCGGAAAAGCTGATTGCGGTAATGTCGCGGGTTTGGGTTTTGGGTTGGGTAAAGCCCAATTGCTGACGAAATTCTGACAAGTAATACCATGTATCTTTTTCAAAGACGCCAGTGGTGGAGGGGCTGCCATATTTGGCCAGAACGGTTGTTTTAGAATCAACACCGGATTCGACGTCGCCGGGGCTTTCCTTGGCGGCGATAAATCCATGCGATCTGGAAATCGGGGTGCAGGCGGACATCGCAACACACAGTCCGGTACCCAGCAATAAAGCTTTGATCGCATTTTTCATTCATCGTCTCCGAGGTGTAGTTTGTTGCATTTTCCAGCACAGCAAGCTGTTGACCTAAAGATGTGTGACACTAGTTTCAAGCCCATTGTTGTGTTCTGGCATAATTAGAGGTCAATGGGTATGGTTTTATCTTTTCTTTCTAGGGGTAAAAAGCGGCGAAAACTGGGCGAAGATCTATATTCTTTTGTCCGGGATGCAGCCCGCAATCCTGTGTTTTTCGGAGAAGGAAAAATACCAGATTCGGTAGATGGCCGATTTGAGGTGTTGGTCATGCATGGATTTCTTCTGATGCGCGCTTTGCGGCAACACGATCAGATCGAGCGGGTCGATCAACTGGTTTTTGATGCGATGATCCGCGATTTGGACGGCGCCGTGCGTGAGTTGGGTGCCAGCGACACCCGAGTTGGCCGCCGGATCAAATCCATGGCCCAAGCATTTTTTGGCCGTAGCAAAAGCTATCATGATGCTTTGGAAACTAGTGATCCGGCCCAAATTCGCGATGCTTTGGCTCGAAATGTTGAGGCGAGTTGCAAAACCGAGCCAAAAGCGGTTTTCTTGCAAAAATTATCCGACTGGTTTTTGGCTTCCAATCAGCAATTGTCCGGGCAGAAACTAGATGTTTTGCTGCGCGATGGGCCAAAATTCGCGCCGGCTAAATTTGACTGAATAGGTTTGATATTGGCTCGCCATGCACAAGGCGGGTTTCTATGTTGCTGGAAAATGCTAGAATGGTATTCTTGATGCGAAGAGGGATGTACGCATAAATGACAAATCCGGTTTGCCTGTCGGTTGACGCCATGGGCGGAGATCATGCGCCCGAAGCCATAATTGCCGGCATTGATCTGTTTGCTATTCAGGCAAATGGAAAGGTGTCCAAAATACTGCTGCACGGGCAACAACAAGTGTTGGAACCTTTGCTGGCCAAATTCCCCAATGCTGCAAAATTATGCGAGTTACGCCATACGGAAACCTACGTGGCGATGACCGACAAACCTAGCCAAGCCATTCGCCGGGCGCGCGGTTCCAGCATGTGGAATGCCGTGCGTGCTGTTAAAGAAGGCGAAGCAAATGCGGCTATTTCGGCTGGCAATACCGGTGCTTTGATGGTGCTGGGCAAGGTGTTGCTGGGCATGGTCAAGAACGTGCATCGTCCAGCAATTGCCGCCAGTTGGCCGTCTCCGGATGGTTTTAGTGTTGTATTGGATGTCGGAGCCAATGTAGTTTGCACCGCCCCACAATTGGTTGAATTTGCCATTTTGGGTGAAGCGTTTGCCCGCATCGTTCATCAAAAAGAAAGCCCAAGCGTTGGCCTGTTAAATGTCGGAACCGAAGACGTAAAAGGCAATGATGTGGTGCGTGAAGCCGATCAAATGCTGCGAGCTGCCCATTTGAAGCTAAATTATGCCGGTTTTGTCGAAGGTAACCATATTTCCATGGGCCGCACCGATGTGGTGGTTACCGATGGGTTCACCGGCAATGTCGCGGTAAAAGCCGCCGAGGGCACCGCAAAACTGGCAGCGATGGTCCTAAAAGAAAGCCTGATGAGCAATTGGCTCTATCAACTTGGTGCATTATTAAGCCGGGGTGCTTTTTTGAAAATGAAAGACAAAATGGACCCGAAAAATTCCAATGGTGGATTATTTTTGGGGTTAGGTGGTTTGGTGGTGAAAAGCCATGGCAGTACCGATGCGGAAGGCTTTGCAAATGCATTACATGTGGCCCGGCGCATGTCGGCTTCGAATTATATGGAAGTCATTCAGGAAAACTTAAGTGCCTTTGCCGATGGACAACAGGAAAAAACATCATGAGTCGTTTCAGGTCCGTCATCGCCGGTGTTGGTGGCTATTTACCCAAAAAAGTACTGACCAATGCTGATCTAGCCAAAATGGTCGATACCACGGATGAGTGGATCAGTCAGCGGACCGGTATCCATAAACGCCATATCGCAGCCGAAGGCGAAACAACCTCTATGATGGCGACCATCGCCTCAAAACGAGCCTTGGAAGCGGCTGGCATGGAAGCTGGCGAGTTGGACATGATCATTCTGGCTACGGCAACCCCAGACCTAACATTCCCGGCCACCGCAACCATAGTGCAAAAAGAGCTGGGCATGTTGCGCGGATTTGCGTTTGATATCAGCGCGGTTTGTTCTGGTTTTTTGTATGCCTTGGCAGTTGCTGACAGCTTTATGGCACGCGGGCAGGTGCGCTCGGCATTGGTGATCGGTTCGGAAACTTTTTCCAGAATTTTGGATTGGGAAGATCGAACCACTTGTGTTTTATTTGGTGACGGGGCTGGCGCTGTGGTGCTCAAGGCAGAACCCGGCGCGCCGGGGATGGGCGAACGTGGCATTGTTCACACCCACTTACGATCTGATGGTCGCCATACGGATCTGCTTTATGTGGATGGTGGCCCGTCAAAAACCCAAACTGTTGGGCATTTACGGATGAGCGGTAATAAAGTATTTCGCCATGCGATTACCAATATCTCCGGAGCCATTGCCCGCGTATTGGATGATGCCGGCTTGAATGAAAGCGATATCGACTGGTTTGTACCGCACCAAGCTAATGAGCGCATTTTAGAAGGAATTTCCAAAAAACTGGGTTTGCCCAAGGAAAAAGTTGTTTCAACCGTGGCTGAACACGGAAATACTTCGGCAGCATCAATTCCGTTGGCGTTGGATGTGGCGATCCAAGACGGCCGGGTCAAGCGTGGCGATCTGGTTTTATTTGAAGCCTTGGGTGGTGGATTTACCTGGGGCGCGGCTCTCGCCCGGATGTAATAGATGTAATACGTGGTTTTTTTTCAAAAACCTTGAATTCTTCTAACATATTGCATTGACTGCATAAAAACACGGGGCATACTGCACGCCGAATACAGCATGGGGATGCGATATGAGGGGTAAAACAGTAACACGGGCCGATCTGGCAGATTCGCTAATTCGCGAAGTCGGATTGTCACGTCAGGATTCGTCTGATTTCGTCGACCGGATTTTTGATTTGATCTCAGATGAACTGGCGCGCGGTAAATCTGTGAAATTATCTTCGTTCGGTGCGTTCCATGTTCGCGATAAAAATCAACGCATGGGCCGCAATCCAAAAACCGGAGAAGAAGTTTCGATTGAACCGCGCCGGGTAATTGTGTTCAAATCGTCCCAAGTTCTAAAAGAGCGTGTTGATTCGGGTAACAAGTAACAAAATCTCCACGCAGGTTAAGTGGGGTTTATTTTGGTTACCAAAAAGCCACAAGCCTATCGCACCATTGGCGAGGCGTCTGACACGGTTGGCGTTCCAGCCCATGTTTTGCGATTTTGGGAAACGCGATTTTCGCAAATTCGTCCAATGAAAAAAGGCGGCGGCCGTCGCTATTATCGCCCGCAAGACATTTCGCTTTTGTGCGGCATCAAGGAATATCTGTACAATCGAGAGTTCTCTATCAAGGCGTTACAAGCCTTGTTGCGAACCGATGGACCGGATGCCCTGATCAAAATCGGCAAGAAGCAGCAGCCTGCGGCAAAAGCTAAGCCACCCAAGGCAAAAGAAACGGCACCCGCCAAATC
>JAJFFR010000050.1 GCA_021776555.1 Robiginitomaculum sp. | reverse complement strand
AAATACCATTTATCCCCAACTACCCTAAAATTCAGAAAACCAGATCGCTCTGAAACTAGCCCTTTTCTCTTAGCTTATAAATGGCTGAAAATTATTCGAGAGCCAAGGGGTAGATATCTCATCTAGCCTCGTATGTTAAGGCAGGTTTTCGTTCCAGTAAAATTACGGTCCATTGGATACCTATGACTGACTCATACTCGGCCGAACACAGACAAAGAGCTATGTTCGATAGGATGTATCTTTACACTCTAGGCTGAACGCTCTTTTGCCCCTAGTATTCATTCAAATCTATTGACATTGGGCCTTTCACGCAGCAGGGAGTTACTCTATTTTATTGAATAGATTGGGATCGGGATAAACCAATGAAAATACCATTTTTTAACTATCCAGCACTCTTTATTGAGCATGAAACGGTATTTGTATCCATTTTCAAAGATGTCGGCCGCCGCGGCGCATTTATTATGCAGTCAGATCTAGTGGATTTTGAGAAACGCTTGGCAGAATACACCGGGGCAAATTACGCATTAGGTGTGGGAAATGCCACAGACGGCCTCGAAATGTTGCTGACAGCAAGTAATATTGGTCCCGGTGACGAAGTGATTTTCTGTGGACACACCATGGTTGCAACAGCGGGTGCCATCCATATGGTTGGCGCTACTCCTGTGGCTTGTGATGCGGGGCCCGACCATTTGATGGACCCTGCCAGCGCTCGCGCAAAGGTGACGGACAAAACACGGGCCATTATGCCGACCCAGCTGAACGGGCGTGTTTGTGACATGGACGCATTACAGGAAATTGCCGACGAACATTCACTGCTAATCATCGAAGATTCAGCCCAAGGTCTGGGCGCAAAATACAAAGGCCGATTTGCTGGAACTTTTGGAGTCGGTGGTTGTATCAGCTTTTACCCCGCAAAAAACCTGGGGGCGCTGGGCGATGGTGGTGCCGTGCTGATCAATGACCCAGAAATATATAAAAATATACTCAGCCAGCGTGATCACGGGCGAGACCCGCAAAGCGGCGATACGGTCAGTTGGGGGCGCAACAGCCGCCTTGATAACCTCCAAGCAGCCATACTGAACTATTTATTTGATAGTTATGGTGAAATCGTCGCAAGGCGCCGGGAAATCGCGAGCATTTACCAAGCCGAGCTGCACGGCATCAATGCTTTGGTTCTCCCCCCGCCACCAACGGAAAATTCCAATCACTTTGATGTGTTTCAAAACTATGAGATAGAAGCAGATCGGCGAGACGAGTTAAAAGCCCATTTGGCCGAACAAGGCGTGGGGACTTTGGTACAGTGGGGCGGACATGCCGTACATGAATTTCCGGCTCTGCAGATACCAGCAAAGCTGCCCTATACCGAACGCATGATGCGCCAATCGCTAATGGTGCCCCTGAACCTGTCGATCACCGACGAAGAGGTGCGTTTCGTCTGTTCCAGTATTCAAGAGTTCTATGCCAATGACTGATCCCTCACATCCCGCCCCCATCAACCGTTGGAAAACTACGGAAGAACTAGCTTGGCGAGTACGCCGCCACGCCATCCGAATGGTACATTTGGGCAAAAGCTCTCATATTGGCTCGGTCCTTTCGATTGCGGATATTCTGGCGGTGCTTTATGGCGCGGTTTTGAGGATCGATCCCTTACATCCCGACATGCCGGACCGTGATCGGTTTATTTTAAGTAAAGGGCACGCCGGTGCTGGCGTTTATGCCACTTTGGCAGAATGTGGATTCTTTTCTGTTGAAATTCTAAAAAACCACTACCAAAACGGTTCAAAATTATCGGGGCATGTCTCACATATCAACATGCCAGGCGTTGAGTTTTCCACCGGTTCCCTGGGTCATGGCCTACCCGTTAATTGTGGGCGAGCCTATGCCGCAAAGAAAGCAGGCGCTGACCACCGCATTGTAACTCTGCTCAGTGACGGGGAGTGTGATGAAGGCTCCAATTGGGAAGCCTTCTTGTTTGCACCGCACCACAAACTCGATAATCTGCTAGTGATTATTGACTATAACAAACTCCAAAGTATCAAATCCATTGCAGATACGCTCGGGTTGGATCCGCTTGATGAAAAATTGAAGGCGTTTGGGTGGAACGTGATTGAGGTAGATGGCCATGGCCATGAACAATTGAAAGCCGCCATGGCACGCTCTTCGATCAAAAAAGGCCAACCGACTTGCATCATTGCAAACACCACCAAGGGCAAAGGCATTCCGTTTATGGAAAACAGCGTGCTTTGGCATTATCGCAGCCCGCAAGGTGAAGAGTATGCGGCAGCCATGGCTGCACTTGAAGAAAGCCGGCCACAATGAGAGATAGTTTCGTAGCAGCATTGACCGAATTGGCCCAGCAGAACGAGCGCGTTATTTTGCTGACCGCTGATTTGGGATTTGGAATTTTTGATGATTATGTCAAAAAAGTTCCGGACCAGTTTTTGAACGTTGGCGTGGCTGAGCAAAATATGATGGGCGTAGCCACCGGCCTTTCCCTTGAGGGACGCGTGGTTTTTGCTTACTCAATTGGTAACTTCGCAACGCTGCGCTGCCTTGAACAAATTCGTAATGATGCGGCCTACCACAAAGCCAATGTAAATGTCGTAGCATCCGGCGGCGGCTTTACTTATGGCCAACTTGGCATGTCCCATCACGCAACCGAAGACTTGTCGATTTTGCGCGCCTTACCCGGGGTAACGGTCGTCGCTCCATGTGACGCATGGGAGGCCGGACAAGCCTTACCGGCATTAGCTAAAAACCCGGGCGTTTCCTATTTGCGTATTGAGAAACAAACCCCACTGGATACCAGCCAAGATACGAAACCCTTTATGTTGAGCAAGGCTAGGCGAATTCGTGAAGGCCAAGACATTTGCCTAATCTCCATTGGCGGCATTACATTACAAGCCATGCGCGCCGCCGAACAATTGGCAGAAAAAGGCATTGCCGCGCGCGTGGTAAGCATGCACACGCTTAAGCCGCTGGATACCGACGAAATCAAACATGCGATCCGCGATACCGGTGCTATTCTATCTATTGAAGAAAACACAATTCTTGGTGGGTTGGGCAGCGCCGTATCTGAAGTTATTGCAGAAACTGGGGCAAGTATCCCCTTCAAACGAATGGGTATACCCGACACCTATTTTTCAATGGTAGGTAGTCAGGAATATTTGCTGGAGCACAATGGGCTGGATGCCAAAGCTATTTGTGAAGCAGCATCCAATTTGGTTTCAAAAAAAACAACATGATGTCGGCCACCGTTATTCCCTGCTTGGTTCCATAAGGTGAGTTTTCTTCGCACAGTTGGAATGTTTTTGTCCAGTCGAGCTATATCCTCGCTCGGAATCTTGTTGATCGGCGTTCTTACTGCACGGTTTTTATCCCCCGAAAACCGGGGACATTACGCTCTATTTTTTACCTTAGTCGGATTGGCGACCAACACACTGAGCCTAGGCTTGGCACAAGCTAATACATATTTTCTCAATCGAGAAAAACAAGATATTGGGACCCTATTTGGTAATTCAGCAATATTTATCGTTTTCCTCGCCTTGCTGAATGCCTGTGGGTTATTTTTTATCCATACCATTTTTGATTTAAATTTGGCGGGAATACCCGGCCTATTACCTTGGATAATCCTTTGGGTAGCCATCGTTATGATGCTGGTCGAAACAATATTATCAGGATTGGTTTATGGTAGCCACTTATACAAAGTTCAATCGGCAAGCCTAATCATACAGATGTTGTTATTAGTCGCCGCAACACTATTTATTTTGGCATTTGAAGATCGCATGCTGCTTTCGCTTGAACTGCGGGTAACATCAATGATGGTTTTCTCAGCAGGGTATCTTTTTGCTCTTTGGTGGAATATCCGACCACTAACATTTAGAATTTCAGTAAAGATTTTTACTAAACAAGCCATATTTGGAAGCAGAACTTGGTTGCAAAACCTAATTGGTCTACTGAATTACCGAGGATATTTACTTTTATTGGCTGTTTTATCAGGCCCTGAAACAGTTGCAATTTTTTCGATCTCACTTTTGCTTGTAGAAGCAGTAAGGTTTGTTCCAGAAACAGTAGCAACTATCCTTCTTCCCAAATTGGTTAGTTTGGAACAACAATCTAAAAGCAGCGAATTTACTTCGCGCACTTTACGAATTGTGTTGTTGATGGCCACATTGGTTGCAGCCGTTCTATTCGCATTGACCCCCTGGTTACTTCCATTTGTTTTTGGACAGGCCTACAGAGAAGGCATTCCAGTTGCTCGCCTATTGCTGATCGGTTCCATAGGTGGCGTGGTGTACCAAGTCATGACGCGATATTTTACAAGTGAAGCTAAGCAGGTGTATTCAATAATCGCGTCGGCAACCGTGCTTATTATTGCGGGCGGGCTGTCACTTGTCCTAATTCCAACTTACGGAGCGATTGGCGCGGCACTCACTTTTGCAATAAGTGCATATGTTTCAGCTGCAATGATGTTATTTTTCTTTAACAAACACTCAGGAATACCAATTGCAAATACAGTTTTTGCAAACAAAAATGATTGGATTTTATTTGCGGGTTATATAAGAAAGGTCAAATTCTAACCGAAAGCGAATTTCACCTTGGCCTGCCTCACTTAATGGTCGAAATTGCTTTCTCTGACCAGCTTTTTGCTAAAATTAAACTAAACACGCGGTTTTGAAAATAAGCAAACTCGCACAACCGAAATGGGACACGGATATATGTTTAAGAGTTTTGTTAGAAAAATCATTACAGATCGCAGCTATACTCGCGTAGTAAAAGCCTTGATTAGAAATGCTATCATTCATGAAAAAAGTGAAAAATTTCGCCGTGATGTAGTCAATGCAATTCAATCTTTTGAGTTCGAATCAAATGAACTGAGCGATGTAATTGCTTTTGATAGCCTTGAAGGTTTGTTAAAAGAAACCATCACGCGAGTTAACCCAAATTTATCTGAATGGATCGAACTAGGCGTTATGACCGGAAATTCGGCTAGACAGATTGCAGCTTTTGCAACCAAGCAAAACCTTACTATGACGTTGCATGGATTTGATTCTTTTGAAGGCCTTCCCGAAGATTGGCACGCCAGAGCAAAACAAGGTGCTTTTGCAATAAGACAACCATCCTTTTCTGAACCAAACATCAAAGTTCACGTAGGCCTTTTTGATACAACATTACCCATATTTGCCGCTGAGCTTGAGAGCCAATTAGGTTTCATCCATGTCGATAGTGATTTGTATTCATCTGCAAAAACTGCATTTGACATTCTTGGGGCTTACATCAAACCAGGCACGGTTATTCTCTTCGATGAATATTGGAATTATCCAGAATTTCGGGACCACGAAATAAAGGCCTTTGAAGAATTTATTACTGCTAATAATTTGGATTTCGAATATATCGGATATTATAAGGATCATATGCAACTTAGCATTATAATTAAATAAATCGCTGAACAGTGCTTTGTCCTTTTATCAAAATCATATTTATTTAGAGCAATTACCAAAACTTGCAGGTACCGGGTATTCTTTATGAAAATTGCACACGTTTTTTTATTTTTTTCCATCCGCTTTGCAGGTGGTACATCGGATTTGATGTACAAGATTTGCAAAGCGCAGGTCAAACAAGGTCATCAGCCAATTGTATATTCCGGTCACTATAAATTCGATGAAGAATTAGCCGAAACCCTGCCCGGCACCCAGTTTAGGGTGGTTCGTTCATGGTTGGACAAAGCCGGATTTTCGATCATGCCCGGTTTGTTTTCTTTGTTGCGACGAGAAGGCAAAGAGTTTGATATCGTCCACATGCACGTGTTTCGGACGTTTCAAAATGTAGTTTTGTATTATCACTGTAAAAAGCACAATATTCCCTATGTGATTGATGCTCATGGTGCGGTGCTATACGCGACCAGAAAAAACTTCATCAAAAAAATGTTTGATAAAATTTGGGGATTTCGCATGTTGCGAGGCGCTGCATTCCTGATTGCTGAAACCGACGTAGGTGTGCAGGAGTATTTGGATATTGATCCCTCCCTCGACCGGGATCAGATTGTGGTTATTTCCCCACCATTTGACACAGATGAATTCCAAAAACTGCCGAAAAAAGGCACTTTTCGTACAACGTATGAAATAACCCCAGGTGTCAAAATCATTTTGTTTCTGGGTCGGGTTCATCCGATCAAGGGAAATGATTTTCTGATTAAGGGTTTTGCCGAACTCTGCAAAACCCGCGATGACTGTCAATTGGTGATTGTCGGCAGCGATGATGGCCATATGGACGAATGCAAAGCACTGGCAAAAAAACTAGGCATCGAAGACAAAGTTTTGTTCACCGGGTTTATGGGCGGTGACAAGAAAAACTCTGCTTTGATTGATGCGGATATTGTTGCGCAAATGTCTCGTCAGGAACAAGGTGCTTGGGCACCCTTTGAAGCCGTTTTATGTGGA
>JAJFFR010000049.1 GCA_021776555.1 Robiginitomaculum sp. | reverse complement strand
CTGCAATGCCATGTTCTGGCTCCAAAACATCACCGGCTCCGGTCAGAATTAAAATGCTTTCTCGATTGGCGACCAGCAACATAGCTTCCAACCGGCGCATATAGCGATCGGTGCGCCAATCTTTGGCCAGCTCGACACATGCGCGGGTTAATTGAGTTGGATACTGCTCTAATTTGGTTTCCAGTCGTTCAAATAAAGCCATAGCATCGGCTGTGGCCCCGGCAAATCCAGCGATTACTTGACCTTCGGCGCCCAAATGACGCACTTTTCGGGCATTGCCCTTTACGACGGTTGGGCCGATGGACACCTGACCATCGCCGGTAATGACCGTTTTACCGTTTTTATGAACCGCTAAAATGGTTGTGCCGCGCCAATTGGCTGCATTGGTTGTAGATCGTTCGGACAAATGCTTTTCCTCACCCGTTGTAAGTCTCCTCACAATTGGATTGTCCGGGGCATAAATTCAAGAGCAAAGTGGTGAAATCAGGCGATTTGGGCCAAGGGAGCGGGCTGTTGAACCTGCAATTTGCGTTGTTGGCCTTGGCGATCTTGGATTAAAAGCGTGGTAAAATCAGTTTCGGGCACCGGCCTGGAAAAATAATAGCCTTGCACATAATCACAGCAATGTAGCTGCAAGAAGGCGAAGTGTTCGCGGGTTTCCACGCCTTCCGCCACCGTGCGGTAGCCCAGCGATTCGGCCATGGCTAAAATCGTCTGAACGATGACCCGGGCGTTTTTGTCCTCGGTCATTTCACGAACAAACGATTGGTCAATTTTGAACACATCAAACGGAAGCCGGGTCAAGTAAGACAGGGACGAATGCCCGGTGCCAAAGTCATCAATGGCAAAACGAACGCCGCGTTCGCGCAGGGGTGCAACCTGTTCCATCAGGCGCTCAGGATTGGTCATGGCAACGCTTTCAGTTAGCTCCAGCTCCAGCAATTCGTAAGGCAGGCCGGTTTCTTCGAGAATTTGAGAAACAAGTTCCGAAAAATTATCTCGGGAAAACTGATGAGCTGACACATTGACCGCAACCGGACAGGGGCTGCCTTCTTCAGCCCAACGTGCCGCAGCGGCACAGGCCTCAGCCAAAACATAATCGCCAATTTCATTGATTAGGCCCGTTTCTTCCGCCACATCGATAAATGCACCGGGAGACAAGATTTTACCCGGAGATTTTTGCCAACGAACCAAGGCTTCGCACCCGGAGATTGATCCGTCGCGCACGTTTATTTTCGGTTGGTAATAGACAATGAATTCCCGGTTGATCAGAGCGTGGCGCATTTCATTTTGCAATGTGATGCGCCGGATCGCAGCCTGGGTCATGCTAGGTTCAAAAAACTGCCAAGTATTGCCGCCGCTTTCTTTGGCCACATCAATGGCGAAATTAACACTGTTGAGCAGGGTTTTTGAATCGCTGGCATCGTGCGGAAACATGGCAATACCCAGACGGGCCGACAGAGTAATCGGCTGGCCCGCAGCTTCCATCGGTTCGCCAATTGCCGCCAAAATACTTTGGGCCATTTCTTGTGCTAAGGGCGCTGAGACACAGCCCGGAGCCAGTAATGCAAATTCATCACCAGAAAACCGGGCCAACATGGGGCCGGGCGTGTTCTCATCCTGCTTTAATTTACCAACATAGCGGCTAATTACTTTGCGTAAGCGATCGCCAGCTGTGCGGAGGATTTTATCGCCCTCTTCTTGCCCATACGCATCGTTCAATCGTTTGAAACCATCTAAATCAATCAAAAACAAGGTGCCGGGAACTTTTCCTTCATCGACCAATAGCCGGAGCCTTTCGGAAAAAGCGGTTTTGTTGGCCAACCGAGTGATCTCGTCGCCATACGCCAGCCACCGCGTGCGGTCCAAATTAGCCTTCATGCGTTCCAGCATTAAATTGATCGCGCTAGCCAAGGTGCCAAATTCATCCCGTCGCAAAATGTTGGCTCGAACCGACAAGTCGCCAGATGCAGCGTTATTGGTGGTGCGGATCATTTCTTTGATCGGGGAAAACAAATAATTGAAGACAAGCAGAGAAAGCGGCAGTCCCAACCCAAGCAGAACAAACCCTTTCCATAAATTGCTGGCTAAAATGGCAGAAAAGCTTGGAACCATGGCGCTCGGCGAAAAGGCTAGGGACAAGACGCCAATTGGTTGATTGTCGGTAAGAACCGGAATGGAGAGCAAGGTGCGAGCTTTTGTCCGGTGAACTTGACGAGCGCCGGTGGTTAATGCTCGTTGTGCTTGGGATTTAGCAATTGCCGAAGCTTGGGTCTGACCCGTAGAGAAGAGAGTCCCGGTTTGGCCCAAAGCAAAAACGTCAACCAAGCCGGTGTGCTGACTGATTTGTTGTAAGTGTTTTTCGATCGAGGGGTTGTTTTGCATTTGAAGCGGTTCGGAAATGCCCAGCGCGGCAGAAAGGCTGTAGGCCTCGGCTTGGTAAAAAGCCAATTCTTGAATCGCAGCTTGTTCTTCGCGGGAGGCCACCACGACCACAAGGCAGGCCACCAACAAAATGGCGGCCGAAAACAACAAGGTGGCCTTCACCACCAGTTTATTTTGTAAATTAGACAGAAGTTTCACCACACACTCCGGAAGCTCGAACACATTGGTTCGCCCACATTTTGGGATAAGCTAGCAGAGATGCGTTTCCGGGCCGTTAACCAAGCCAGCAAGTTGTGCAAGAAAATTCTGGAGTAAAACCCCGATTATAATAAGCTATCCAGCGAAATTGCCGGGCGCGCACCATAATGGGAGATAATCTCAGCGGCCGCTTTGGAACCAAGTTCGCCGCAACGGGACAAAGACAAGCCACTGGCTAACCCGTACAAAACACCGGCGGCATAGAGGTCTCCGGCTCCGGTGGTATCGACAACTTGATCTACTGGGCAAACCTCAATTTCAACGGTTTCATCCCCGCTTAAAATCATCGAGCCGCTTTCGCCTTTGGTTACAACCGCAAAGTCACTGTCTTTTCGGATTTGTGCCACCGCTTGATCAAACGAGGTCGTTTGATACAGCGAGAGCAATTCGGTCTCGTTGGCAAAGACAATATCAATATGCCCTTTGATCAGGTGCAAAAACGCGGCGCGATGGCGATCAACACAAAACAGATCAGACAAGGTAATCGCGGTTTTGCGGCCCGCAGCCCGGGCAATTTCAGCCGCCTCAACAAAAGCCTGTTTTGCTGCATCGCGGTCAAACAAATAGCCTTCCATATAGGTGATCTGTGAATCGCGGATCAGGTCGGCGTCCAAGTCATCAGCACAAAACAGAGATGAGGCTCCTAAAAAGGTCGACATAGAACGTTGTGCATCCGGAGTAACCGCGATCAGACAACGGGCGGTTTGGGGGCCGTCTTTTAAGCGCGGAACTGAATAGGAAACGCCGATGGCCTTTAAGTCATGGGAAAAAATATCGCCGAGATCATCATTTGCCACTTTGCCTAAGTAGGCGCCTTTGGCCCCATAACTGCTTACCCCGGCAATGGTGTTGGCCGCGGATCCGCCAGAGGCTTCGGTTGCCGCCGGAAAGCGGGCATACAGGCTTTGCGCCCGATCTTGATCAATCAAGGTCATCGAGCCTTTGGTGATTTCTTGTTCAAACAAAAAATCTTCCGGCACGGTTGCGATAATATCAACAATGGCATTGCCAATACCAAGCACATCAAAACGGGCAGTTTTTTGCATTCTTTTACGTCTCCGCAGCGGGTTGAGGGTTTCGTTCACAGGTGAGAATTTGAGCATCAAATACCCCGCCCATGAAAATCAAATTGTCGATTTTGGCCGCAACCGACGAGGCGCTTAAATCAGCACCATCGGAAAGAAAAACCTCCGAGATGGATTTGTCCTTTAAGTTTATGTGAAAAACTTGCGACGGGCTGTCTTTGGTTGCGTCACCAGCGTGGGCTGAAAAATCAAACAGACGAGGGTGTGAACCAATCCAAAGAGAACCGTCCGCGTCGACATCTATATTGTCCAATCCGCTGTCTAAAAAGATAGAGTCAACCAAGGTCAGTTCGCCCGTTTGGGTATCACGATCAAAAATGCGTAAATCTTGGGTTATTGTGGCGCTGACATACAGCTGGCTGAGGTCGTTGGAAACGGCAATGCCGTTGGCATAGGAAAACCCGTCGGCCACAGCTTTGGCCTCGCCGTCATCCATCCATACCACATTGCCTGTTTTTCGTTTGAACAAGACAGCCATAAAGGCATCCAATGAGCCAAGCTCTTCGCGGTTGTCATTGGTCACATAAAACTGGGTTTCAGAAATCGCCGCAATATCGTTCGGGCTATAAAGCTCCGGGCTTTCAAAGGTACGGACCAGCGTGACAGTTTCGCCGACGACTTTGAACAAGCGCACCAATTGTTTGGGGGCCAAACCATGATCGATCATAAACAAAAACCGAGAGCCATCTTCGGTGATTAACAAATCCATCCCGTGCGGCGCAAAAAGCGCACCGCCCAAATCCGGCAGGACAAGCGGCCTTGCCGTTTCGGGTGCATCAACCGGCATTACCCAAAGCGAGCCAGCTGAGGTCGGGTTTCGTCGGTCATGGCTGGAAATATAAACGAGGCGTTGTTCGCGATCGATCACCAGATCTTCGGCCCCGACAATGCTTGCGGCAGATTTGCATTGCCCATCAAAATGAGCCTGAACGCCTTTAAGCTGCCCAGTCCATAACATAGTGCGCCACCAAAATACCGACAGCACCACAAACAGAAACACCAAAAACAGACCAGCCTTGGGCAGGATTTTTTTCATGTCAGGCGCCTTTCGGTAATTGTTGGTCTGCACTTAAACCGCGGAGCCAGAAAAAGCGAGGCTAAAATACTGGTGGTTGCTGCAACAGCGCCCTTTCGAAAACAGCGAAGGACGATATACTTGTTCCCATGTTTTTATCTGACCTTTGGTATTTTGGCGCGACCAGCGCCCAGCTAGCGGACGGCCAGCATCTGCATGTGGAACTGTTGGGGCAACCGGTCTTGATTGGACGGGGGTTTGATGGCGAGGTTTTTGCCTTGCGGGACATTTGTCCGCACCGGGCCATTTTGCTATCTGGCGGGCGGTTGGTTGAACGAGAGGGAGAAACGCTGGTTGAGTGCCCCTACCATGGTTGGCGCTTTACCACTGGCGGAAAATGTGCCGGTATCCCGTCATTGACCGAACAACAAGCTGCTGAACGGGATATCTCAAAAATCGGAACAAAGTCGTTTCATGTACGCGAACAACAGGGCTTGATCTGGATTTATCAAGGCGATGATGCACCAAACCATGACCCGATCTGGCTAGATATGGTCGGCGAAACAACGCCAAAATTAACCACATCAACCGTGTTTGATTGCCATGTTGATCATGCGGTGATTGGGCTGATGGACCCGGCTCATATCGGCTTTATTCACCGGCAATGGTGGTGGCGCACCGAAAAGTCCATGCACGAGAAGGCCAAAAAATTTGGACCGGTGACACGCGGATTTACCATGTTGCCGCACGTGCCTTCGAGCAATTCGTTTTTGTATCGATTGTTAGGTTCCAAGCCTCAAACCGAAATTCGCTTTCAATTGCCGGGTATTCGTGTGGAATATATTGAGGTTGGTGGGCGTCATGTGGTTGGCTTTACTGCCGTGACACCGGTCAATCAAAACAAAACCCGGATTAGCATTTCGATGTATTGGGACCATCCGGTGATGGGTTTATTTCCCAAGGCCTTGGTCAAAAAAGGGTTGGATACGTTTGTTGGACAAGATCGCGATGCGGTGAACGCTCAGCAAAAAGGCTTGGCCTATGACCCGAAACTAATGCTCATTCATGACGCAGACGTACAAGCCAAATGGTATTTTTCCTTGAAAAAAGCATGGGAAGAGGCGAAGCAATCCGGTACAGAATTCAGCAATCCGGTGCGCGCCAAAACCTTGCATTGGCGCAGTTAGCCCGGGAGTAAGGAAAAACCAATGGCTATAAACATATTGATTTTCGGGGCGCTGGCGGCCGTTGTGCTGACCCTGTTTGGTGGGCTGTTCAACATGGTACAAGGCGGCGAAAACAAAGCGGCACGCTCCAACAAGCTGATGCGGCTCCGGGTGGTTTTGCAAGCGGTGGCGCTGGTTGCCTTGATGATCGGGTTTTATCTAAAATCCCAGACGGGCGGATAAAATGGTTCGGCTCAATAAAATATACACCCGAACTGGCGATGGCGGCGAAACGCATTTATCGGATGGCAGTCGCACCTCCAAAACCGACCAGCGGGTTGCGGCGTTTGGCGCAGTGGACGAACTGAACAGCGCGTTGGGTCTGGCCGTTTTGGCTGTGGAGGCTAAACGATTGACCGGCTGGTTGTCGCGAATTCAAAATGAATTGTTTGATCTAGGCGCGGACCTATCCCACCCGGGACCGGACGATACCGCAAAGGTTCCGCCCTTACGTGTGATACCAGAACAAGCTGCGTTGTTGGAACAAGAAATCGACCAAATGAACCAAGATTTGCAACCCTTGCGAAGCTTTGTCTTGCCGGGCGGATCAGAGGCCGGGGCGCGGTTGCATTTAGCTCGGGCGATTTGTCGGCGGGCCGAGCGTGAGGCCTTGGTCTTAGCGAAAACCCAAGCGGTAAATTCCGAAGCGCTGGTTTATTTGAACCGGCTATCGGATCATTTGTTTGTTGCGGCGCGTTGGGTCAACATGGACAGTAAGACAGAAGTTTTGTGGGTGCCTGGCGCGGGGCACGGCATAAGCGACAAAACAGCCGGTTGACCGGCAGAGGCGCACTGTTTACCCCTATTTTTGAAAGGCTAGTCCGTGCTTCGGTCTGGCAGACAGGAGAGAAAAATGAAAGTGCTGGTTCCGGTAAAGCGGGTGGTGGATTTTAATGTAAAGGTCCGGGTGAAGTCAGATGGGTCGGGTGTTGATCTCGCCAATGTGAAAATGTCGATGAACCCGTTTTGTGAAATCGCGGTCGAAGAAGCGGTTCGCATGAAGGAAAAAGGCGTGGTTAGCGAAATTATTGCCGTTTCAGTTGGGCCGACACAGGCGCAAGAAACCATTCGGACCGCGTTGGCTATGGGTGCTGACCGTGGCATTTTGGTTGAAACCGACCAAACGGTAGAACCGCTGGCTGTGGCAAAACTGCTGGCTAAAATTGTGGCAGATGAAAACCCAGACCTAGTTATTCTGGGCAAACAGGCAATTGATGATGACAGCAACCAGACCGGCCAAATGCTGGCTGCATTGTTGGATTGGCCGCAAGGCACTTTTGCCTCTGAACTGGTCAAAGAAGATGATCATTTGTTGCTGACCCGCGAAGTTGATGGCGGATTGCAAACTTTGAAAATGAATGTTCCGGCCGTGATCACCACCGATTTGCGGTTAAACGAGCCGCGCTATGCCAGCCTGCCCAATATCATGAAGGCCAAACGCAAGCCGATCGATACGAAAACACCTGACGATTACGGCGTTGATATTACCCCGCGTCTTGAGGTGATCACCACCGAAGAACCTGCCGCACGCTCGGCCGGAGTTATTCTGGAAACCGTGGCCGATCTGGTTGATAAACTGAAAAACGAAGCGGGAGTTCTCTGATGCGCACACTAGTAATTGCCGAACACGATAATTCGGCCTTAAACGACGCCACCGCCAAAACCATAAGCGCCGCCGCCGCCATGGGCGGTGATGTGGACGTGCTGGTTGCGGGCCACAATGCCGGGTCTGTTGCCGAAGCAGCCGCCAAGCTTTCCGGTGTATCAAGTGTTTTACATGCGGACAGCGCCGATCTGGCCAAACAAGTAGCCGAACCAATGGCCGCTTTAGTCGTCCCACTGATGGGTGAGTACGATGCGTTGCTGGCTTCGGCCACCACCACGGGCAAAAACGTATTACCTCGTATTGCTGCCAAATTAGATGTCATGCAGATATCGGAAATCACCGAAGTAAAAGCGGCTGATACCTTTGTTCGACCGATTTATGCCGGTAATGCTATGCAGACGGTAAAATCATCTGATCCCAAAAAAGTCATCACGGTGCGGGCCACCGCTTTTGCGCCAGTTGCTACAGATGGTAGCGCGTCGGTGAAAACCATTGATGCGCCAGCCGGGCCATTTGGCTCGGAATTTGTTTCAGAAGAGCTGACCAAGTCGGATCGTCCAGAATTAACTGCCGCCAAAATTATTATTTCAGGTGGCCGGGGCATGGCTTCAGGCGACAACTTTGTCATGTTGGAGCGCATTGCTGATAAACTAGGCGCTGCGGTCGGAGCTAGCCGCGCTGCGGTGGATGCCGGTTTTGTGCCGAATGATTATCAAGTTGGGCAAACCGGCAAGGTGGTTGCGCCAGAGCTTTATATTGCCGTTGGTATTTCCGGAGCCATTCAACATTTGGCCGGGATGAAAGACAGCAAGGTAATCGTTGCCATCAACAAGGATGAAGAAGCGCCAATTTTTCAAGTGGCTGATTATGGCTTGGTGATGGATTTGTTTACCGCCATCCCTGAATTAGAAGCGCTGCTTTAATCTTAAAGACATCGATCAGCCGCGCCGGTATTCGGGTGGCTGTCTAAAACACATTTCGCCATGATCGGTTTTCAACAGGAGATCGATTATGGCGTTTTGCGTTACTGGCTTACCGACAAAAACGTTTCAATCACTTTTTGGGCTGGACGGTGTTGCGTTAGAGC
>JAJFFR010000048.1 GCA_021776555.1 Robiginitomaculum sp. | reverse complement strand
TTAATTTTATTCATAATTTGTCATTTTTTAAAAAGTACATGATAAAGATGTGAGAACTGCGACTAATGAAAATGCAAATTTTCTGTATTTAATTATCACCCAATTTCCCTAATTTACGGATTGTAAAAGTCCTGTGCCCCTTGCCACCAATGCGACAAGCACCGGTTAGCGCTCACCTCAATAATGGAAAGGTTCACGGCAAATTCGTAAAAATTAACGGGAATTGTGCTCAAGATCTTTTTGGCATTTTCGAATTTCTGACACAGATCCATCAAAACTTTCGTCTAAAAATATTGGGAGAAACATTGAGTTAGACACCCAATATAAATTTTTCTTTTCTGTGCAGAACTGACGTACCTTCGTGGCTTCACCAATACGAGTGATGTTCATCCCAAATGTCTCATTCAAATAGAGTAAAGTTGGCGAGAAAAATACATTTCTCTTCGGATCGTATATCAAGTATTCATAAACATCCTCCAGCAACAACCCTTTTACCTGTATAAGGCTTTCAAGATTAATCAAATTTAGCCGATGTTGCGATAAAGCCATTAAGGCAACCCTATAGTTGTAATATGATATTCGAGCGCCAGGTAGGGAAATTAATAATGATTCAAAATCATGAAAATCGCTGATTATTTCTAATATTGCTTGTTTTTCTTCCTGTGTGATATTTTCCGTTTGCGAAAAATAAGATTTGGCAAATTCACCATTAGTTGTTGGTGCGCCACCATGCCAACCAACCATTGCAGAATCCAAAAGAAAAATATTACGCCCTGTGGGAAGCAGGTAATTGGCGCAAGCTGACAGACAATTACCTGAAACGATTACATCATGTTGATAGCCACTAAGCCAGAATCCAAGGAGTGAAAATTTATCTCCTTGCCCGCCATTGCTGTCCAAGACCAAGAATCTGAAGTTTTTGCTTAAAATTCCTTGTTCGCTTAGTCCGAATTCAAGCGCAGCACCATAAAAGAGAATATCTGCGTCAAGCTGCAAAAGTGACTTTCCTTGGTTCGGTGACCCTCCCAACTTTCTCAAACTTGGGTATTTTCTTTCACCGAACAGAAATTTTTTGACGTCCAAATCATCCAAATCACCCTTAATGCAAAGTACTTGATTGTTTGCCTTCCAGATTCCACGATTTGCTCCTGAATTGCACAATTGGGCAATTTCATAAAGCGATTGAGTATCATCAGGTGTAGACGAGGCCCGCGCGGGTAGAGTGAATAATCCCAAAGGGAATGGAAACAAAAATATGAAGGCAAGCAAAGCCTTTGCGGTCCTAAAACCTATTATTTCCATTCCTAATTGGTTTTCATAGAAATCAACCACAATCTGTATTAAAATGTGGAATGCATTCAGGAAGAACACGAAGAGGGATTGGTCCAAGACCTTCCCGATTCCTAAAATTTTCGATGCCCTCTCTCCTAAGCCTCTCGTTGCGATCATGTTGCTTTCTTATCCGTATTTTCTCCTGCTCTTGTCTCTCCCGTTCTTCCTGTTCTGGGGTTTTTGTGGGGGGAATTCTTGTACCCCCACTAACAAAGTTCATTTCCTCGTTTGTCAAAGCGCGCATTGGCACCTCCCTTTTCAAATTTGTTGACACAAGCCCATCATGTGGGCCAATAAAAAATGCTCGTTGTGGTGGTATTATCAATGAAATTGTTTCTAAAGCAAATCATAAAAAATATTTTTACTCCGCTAAGTGACAAAAAACTTAAACACAGTTTCACGTCCCAAAATATAGTTAACCATATGAATGTTTATATATATTATTATATATCAGGGCATGGAGCGGCATCAACTTATTGGGCGCTTGGGCACCAAAAACCATCAACTAAGACAATAAATTTTATTTGTTTAGGTTGTCACCACCCCTCTGCGTTTCAATACAACGAACCACATTATCCGAATCAACAGTACCCAGCACGGCGTCTTGCTGGCCATGGACGCACGAGCATAAATACGGTCAGAACCCATGACCTCTAATCCATACGATCGCCTATTCGCCACAAACCGCCTGCCGATAATTTTGCAGGCGGAGGCTGCTGAATGCGGCTTGGCTTGTTTGGCGATGGTAGCTGGATATTACGGACACAAGGAAAGCCTGTCCGAATTACGACGACGGTTTTCGGTAAGCTTAAAGGGAACCACACTAAACGGTCTAGTTGGAGCCGCAGACCGGCTGGGCATGTCGGCTCGTGCAGTACGGTTGGAGCTGGATGAATTGAAACAATTGCAATGCCCCTGCATCTTGCATTGGGGACTAAATCATTTTGTGGTTTTGAAAAAAGTCGGGCGCCGCGAAATCTTCATTCATGACCCAGCCCGTGGCAAGCGGACATTGCCAGTAACCGAGGCTTCCAAGTATTTTACGGGTGTAGCTTTGGAGCTGACCCCAACTCCTGATTTCGTCAAAAAGAAACAGCCTGAAAAAGTCCGCATCTTGGACCTTTGGTCACGAATGACCGGCTTTATGCCCAACATCGTGCAGCTCATATTACTCGCTGCCATGTTGCAGGTGTTTGCCCTCATTTCCCCTCTGGTCAACCAGTTGGTGGTTGATGAAGCAATCACCAAAGGTGATGTGAGTTTTTTGAACGTGGTGATTGTCGGCTTTGCCCTTTTGTTGGTGATCCAAACGGCCATTGGTACCTTGCGTTCGTGGGTCGGCATGGTGTTTGGGCGGCTGCTGACCTTTCAAATGCGCTCCAACCTGCTTCGCCATGTGCTGAGGCTTCCGGCTGAGTGGTTTGAGAAACGCCATGTCGGTGATGTCATTTCAAGAATGGGATCATTGGGTCCGGTGCAGGAGCTGTTCACGTCGGCATTTGTCACCATTTTGCTTGATGGCATTATGGCGGTCGCAACCTTGGCCATGATGTTTTTGTATTCGAAAACTCTGGCTGCAGCGGTAATTGGGGTAATTGTCCTGTCGTTTCTGGTTCGTTTGGCGACGTTTCCTTATGTGCGGCGTATGAATGAAGAGCAAATTCACAAGGACGCTGAATTGCAATCTCTATTGCTGGAAACCATTCGAGGCGCGCGTGCCATCAAGATATTTGGTCGCGAACAGGACAGGCATGGCCTTTGGCAAAATACATTTACCGAAAGCATGAATATCGGAATTCGGTTGCAAAAATTTGGCATTATTTCCGGGTCAATTACCGGAGTTGTGTTTGGCCTGCTTGATTTGGGAATATTATATCTCGGCGCAAAAGAAGTCATCGCCGGGTCGCTAACGCTTGGCATGTTTTTCGCCTTCCAGTCGTATCGGAGCCAGTTCAGTGGACGGGTATCTGCATTGGTCGGGCAGTATTTTGCGTTTCGGATGGTTGGCCTGCATTTGGAACGCTTGGCAGACATTGTACATACCGAAGTAGAAACAGGGTTGGACACCCCGGATATTTCAATCGCCCCGCTAAACGGGCTGATTGAGGTGCGAGGGTTAACTTTTCGCTATGGCGAGAGCGACCCTTGGGTATTAAAGGGCATTGACCTTGTGGTTGAACCGGGTGAGCGGGTTGTTATTGCTGGGCCTTCAGGCGGTGGAAAAACCACGCTGTTGAAATTACTGATTGGGCTGCACAACCCCATTGAAGGGAGTATTTCTTTTTCCGGACGCTCGCTTGCTTCAGGAGATTTGCAGGCAATCCGCGCACAATTTGGCGTTGTCATGCAGGATGATCGGTTGCTTTCCGGCTCCTTGATTGAAAACATCAGCTTTTTTGATACAGACGCGAATATAGCAAAGATAGAACAGTGCGCTAAACTGGCTTGCGTCCATGATGATATTATGGCCATGCCGATGGGCTACCAAAGCCTAGTTGGCGACATGGGATCAATTCTCTCTGGTGGGCAAAAACAACGTGTCATGCTGGCCAGAGCTTTGTATCGAGACCCTAAAATATTGTTCCTTGATGAAGGCACGGCGAACCTTGATCCAGAAACGGAAAAGAAAGTTCTGACAAACCTGAAACAACTGAACATGACTCAAGTTGTGGTGGCGCACTGGGACGCAGTGATCAAAGACGCAGATAAAGTGTACCGCATTCAAAATGGTGTAATCTTGAGGCTTTAGGTTTGCGCCCCGGTGCATATCAAAACGCAGGTTTGAGCGCTGCTATATCAAATGATACGGAGCATTCGACTTTTTGGTACCCCCTAGGTACCCTGGATAAACAGTAGCGATAACTTGATCCTTACGAATTCCAGTAATATGTTGAGTTATAAGGGGAAAATGGTGCACCCGACGAGATTCGAACTCATGACCTCTGCCTTCGGAGGGCAGCGCTCTATCCAGCTGAGCTACGGGTGCGAAAGGCGAGATTGCCTTGAGATTTTGCTGGAACCTAGCCGAAGCTTATTGTGCAGGCAACGGGCAGTTACAGGATTATTTCTTTGGGAACAAGGTGCAATTGGCTAAGCTATGATTTGGAACCAGAGGTCAGCGATAAAAACACATCTTCGAGGTCGGGTTCTTGGGTTTGCAAATCCGAAATGGAAATGCCATTGGCTCGAACCTGTTCAATCAATTGACCAACGCTTTGTGTCCCGGCTCGGTAGCGAATGTGAATTACACCTGTCTCGTCCAGCTCTGCCTGTAAATCGGACAAGCTTTGCGGGATATGTTCCAACTTCTCTTTGGGTTGAATGGTCAGGGTTTTATGATCCAACCGTTTCAGCAGTTTTTCTTTGGGTTCACAGGCCACAACTTCGCCATGGTTGATGATGGCAATGGTATCGCACAGCTCTTGTGCCTCTTCGAGGTAATGGGTGGTCAGCACGATGGTCGCGCCGCGCGCATTTAATTCGCGCACATAGTCCCAAAGCTGCTTGCGAAGTTCGATATCAACCCCGGCAGTAGGTTCATCTAGCACCAATACAGGCGGGGAATGCACCAGTGCCTTGGCAATCAACAATCGCCGCTTCATACCGCCGGACAGGGAGCGGACATAGGCATTTGCCTTGCTGGTCAGTCCCATGGCTTCCAGAATTTCCATGGACCGGCGTTCTTTCTTCGGCACGCCATAAAACCCGGCTTGA
>JAJFFR010000047.1 GCA_021776555.1 Robiginitomaculum sp. | reverse complement strand
TGGTATTGCCGAAAAGTTGTGCGCTGAAAACAATGAAGTAACCGTCATTGATTTATCCAATTCCCTGATCCAGAAAATCAGTACAAATCTGGATGTCAGAGGCGTGGTCGGCCACGGAGCGCATCCAGAGGTATTAGTACGGGCCGGTATTGAAACCGCCGATATGATCATCGCGGTTACCTATCTTGATGAAGTGAACATGGTTGCCTGCCAACTTGCTCATTCCTTGTTCGATGTGCAGACCAAAATTGCCCGAGTACGGGCGCAAAGTTATCTGGACCCGGCGTGGCAGGATTTGTTTTCCCGAAACAATATGCCGATCGATGTCATCATTTCCCCGGAACTGGAAGTGGCCCGCGCCGTTTTGCAACGGGTCACGACACCGGGCGCCTTTATGAATACGCCATTTTCGAATGGTAGGGTCAGTTTGCTCGGGGTTCGCTTGCTTGATAATTGCCCGATTGCCAACACGGTTTTAACCCAGCTCACGGAATTGTTCCCGGATTTACATTCGATGGTGGTTGGCGTGAAGCGGGCTGGAAAATTGTTTGTACCAAAAGGCGAGGATCAAATTTTGGCCGGCGACGAGGTATATGTCATCGCCCATAACAAACAGGTTGCCCGGACTTTGGACATATTGGGCCGTACCGAAGACCGGGGTCGAAAAATTGTCATGATTGGTGGTGGCAATATCGGCGTACATGTGGCTCGCGAACTGGAAGCGCTAACTGGCGTCCGGGTTCGGATGATCGAAATTGACAAGAAAACTGCCCAACAGGCTTCAATTGCCTTGAAAAAGACTGTTGTACTGCACGGTGATGGCCTGGACCGGGACACATTGATTGAAGCGGGGATGGATAGCACTGACATCGCCATCAGCCTGACTGATGATGATCGGGTAAACGTATTATCGGCCGGGCTGGCCAAAGAGTTCGGTGTGCGCCGCACCTTGTGTTTGGTCAATGACCGAACCTTGAATTCGCTTAAAGAACCTTTGAAAGTGGATATTTTTGTTGATCCACGCGAAACCACTATCTCAACCATTTTGCAACACGTTCGGCGTGGGCGTATTTTAGCCGTGCAAACGGTTGAGGATGGACAGGCGGAAGTGGTTGAGGCAATCGCATTAGCTGCCTCACCTTTGGTGGGTAAACCATTACGTGAATTAGATATTCCAGATGGAATTCGTGTGGGTGCGGTAACCAGAAACGATGAAGTATTGTTTCCCAGCGGATCCTTCGTGGTCAAACCTGATGATCATGTCATCTTGTTTGTGGAGCGAGATAAAGTTCCAGTGGTCGAGAAAATGTTCCGTGTCAGTGCCGATTATTTCTAACCAAACCTGATCTGGAGCTTTGCCATTATTGGTATATTGAAATTTTTGGCTTTTGCCTGTTTCGGATTGGCTTTGTTGGCCTTGGTCTGTTTCGCTGTGGCTTTTGGATGGTCGGAATCCGATGCGGCTACCGCATTTGGCTTTACCGCTATTGCCAATGTGGTGGTTGGTTTGGTTTTTACGCTGATCGCCAAAGGCGGGGATATAGGGCTATCTTTGCGCCGATCAATTGTTTTGCTGGTTTTGTTTTGGGTGCTATTACCGATTATGGCGGCGATCCCGACCATGGAGCTAGATGGCTCCACGGGTTGGGTGCGGGCCTATGTTGATGCCAGTTCACAAGTCACCACGACCGGAGCCATCATGGTTGATCGCGAAGATTGGCCCAGATCGTTTTTTCTGTGGCAGGCCGGCCTGCAATGGTTGGGTGGCTACGCCTCAATCGTTTTGGCATTGCTGGTGTTGGCACCTTTGAATATGACTGCACCGGGCGTCCACCGTTCGCCGTTCTTGACCATTGAAAAGGGCAATATCGCCGCCAGAATTGGACCCATTTCGCGCTCAATGTTGCTGATCTATACTGGGGCATCACTCTTACTTCTCTTGAGCATGTTAGCGTCTGGCACACCCCGGTTCGAGGCGGTGTTGTTGACCATGGGGTCCATTTCCACCGGTGGCTTTGTGCCAGTGGGCCAAGACTATTATACCAGTGCGAGCATGTTTGGCTCATGGTTTGGTACCTTTGGTATGTTGTTCGGTGCGCTCGGCTTTGCAATGCACTGGGATGTCGTACAACGGCGCACGCACTATTGGAATGATTTGGAATCAAGGGGCTTGTTGGTCATTTTGGTGTTGACTGCCATTTTGTTTGTCACTTTAGGCCAACCATTTGCCAATGCTGTGCAAAATGCAATTTCGCTGATTTCTACCGCCGCCATCCCAATGGGCGAGCAGGGATTTTCTGGTATTCCAAAACCGGTATTGATGGCCTTGGTTCTCGTTGGTGGGGCTGCAGTATCAACGGCGGGCGGTGTCAAAATAATTCGGTTTCTGATCTTGTTTCGCCAGACAGCCGTGGATTTATCCAAATTGTCACACCCTTCCAGCACACGGCCGATCCATTTTCGGCAAATGACCATCGGGCCACATGAATTGGTTGGGCTATGGGCCTATGTCTTGGGCTATGCGATGATTATCGCGTTTCTGGTTATCTTTTTGGGACTAGCCAACATAGATTTTGGGCATGCCTCACAGATTGCAATTGCCGCCATATCCAATGCGGGACCGTCTTATATTGGCCCATCCGGGGTGCCCGGCGATCTGTCTAGTATCTCCGATCCCTTTTTGATCGGAATTGCCTTGGCTATGTCTTTGGGGCGAATAGAGATTTTGGCCGCAGTGGCCATTCTTTCGCCAGAATTTTGGAGAGAATAATCCAATGTCAAGAATTGCCTATGTCAACGGAAACTATGGCGCCCACAACCAAGCAGCCATTCATATTGAAGATCGTGGGTTTCAATTTGCCGATGGTGTGTACGAGGTCTGGGCGGTGCGTGATGGCGTGTTGCAGGATCACGCTTTGCATATGAAACGGTTACTGCGCTCTCTGGGCGAACTTGATATGCCAATGCGACTTACGGAACGTGCGTTGGATGTCATCCTAAATGAAGTGGTGCGCCGCAATCGTGTGCAAGAGGGCATGGTCTATTTGCAAATCACTCGGGGTGTTGCGCCACGTGATCACGCGTGGGATACGGCAATCCAACCCTCCATCGTGGTTACGGCCAAGTCTGTTGACCCGGCTATTGGGCATAAAAAGGCAGAATCCGGTGTCGAGATCCGAACCACGGCCGATATTCGTTGGCGTAGATGCGATATTAAATCTGTCTCTCTATTGCCCAATGTGCTGGCTAAACAGCAGGCAAGAGAGCAGGGGGCGTATGAGGCATGGTTTGTGGACGAAGAGGGTTTTGTCACCGAAGGTTCATCCACCAATGCTTGGATCGTGACCAAAGAAAGGGTGTTGATCACCCGGGCGCTTAGTTCAGATATTTTAGGCGGCGTAACCCGATTAACCTTGCTGGGGATTGCTGAGCAACATCAATTAAAGTTTGAAGAACGTAGCTTCACAATTACAGAAGCCCAAAATGCTGCCGAAGCTTTTATCTCGGCAGCAACGACACTGGCCATGCCGGTGGTTGCCATTGATGGCATTCAGATCGGTGATGGCCGTCCCGGTACCGTCACAACCAGCTTGCGCCAGGCCTATTTGGACCATGGAACTATGCGGACGGACTGAGATTAGCGAATAAATGACCGTATATTTGTTCCCAACGGCCAAACAATAGCGTAAACCTGAATTTACCGAATCGCTCAAAAAAACAAAAACGGAGCAAAACAATGTCCGCAGATAAGAAGCAGAACTTGCAAGATACTTTTTTGAACACTGTCAGGAAAACCAAAACACCGCTCACCATTTTTCTGGTCAACGGTGTAAAGCTACAGGGCATTGTAACTTGGTTCGATAATTTTTGCATGTTGCTTCGCCGCGATGGACATTCTCAATTGGTGTATAAACACGCCATTTCAACCATTATGCCTTCGGCTCCGGTTTCGCTGTTTGAAACATCTGATGACGAAGAAGGCGAAGATTGATACCGGTTAAAGAAGCACCGCAAAGTGCAATTGTTATTCATCCAGTCGTCCGAGCTGAAAATCGCGAACTTGATCCAGAAAACGGTCTGAACGAAGCTATCGGGCTAACCACAGCTCTGGGTTTGATTGTTGCCGACGCGCAAATTTTGAACATAAAGAAAATTATTCCGGCGACGTTTTTAGGTGGCGGCGCCATCGAGCAACTTAAAGATAATTTGAAAGAGCAACAAAGTGATCTGCTCATTTTCAATGGTCAATTAACCCCAGTGCAGCAGCGAAATCTTGAAGAACGCTTGGACGCCAAAGTGTTGGATCGTACAGGGCTTATTCTAGAAATTTTCTCAAAGCGCGCCAGAACCAAAGAGGGGCGTTTGCAGGTCGAACTGGCCCGCATCTCTTATGAGCGGTCCAGATTGGTTCGAACGTGGACCCACTTGGAGCGGCAACGTGGTGGTAAGGGCTTTTTGGCCGGGCCGGGCGAACGACAAATTGAATCTGATCGACGGGCGCTGTCCGACAAAGCTGTGACTTTGGGGCGGTTACTTGAAAAAGTACGTCGTACACGGCGATTGCACCGACAGGCTAGGGTAAAGCGTGACTGCCCATTGATTGCGCTTGTTGGGTACACCAATGCTGGAAAATCAACCTTGTTTAATCAATTAACCGAGGCGGATGTTCTGGTGGAGGACATGCTGTTTGCCACGCTTGATCCAACCATTCGGGAGATCATGCTGGATAAAAATAAGGAAGCGGTTTTGTCGGATACGGTTGGGTTTATATCCAACCTACCGACCGAATTGATTGCCGCTTTTCGGGCCACACTGGAAGAGGTTACCGAATCTGATTTGATCCTTCACGTTCGAGATATTGCCAGCCCGCAAACCCTTGAACAAAAAAAAGACGTGGAAAACGTGCTTAAAAAATTAAAGGAAGATGGGGGCGGCTCTGAACCTCAAATCCTTGAGGTCTGGAACAAAGTTGATTTGTTGTCAGAAGAGGATGTGGCTTATTTGCGCGGCAAGGCCAAAAAAATGGATATTCCGCCAGTTTTAATTTCAGCCGAGACCGGGGCGGGGCTGGATACTCTTTTGGAACGGGTTTCCGATCTCTTGCAGTCACGTGAGCAAACCTTGGAATTGGTTGTTCCATCGGATTCAGGCGCGGCTCTTGGCTGGTTGCATACAAATGGGCAGGTGCTGAGCTGCGAGCCAGATGAGTCTGGCGATTTGACTTGTGTGGTCAAATTAAATGAGATTGCAATCGGGCGGTTTCAATCAGTGTTTCCTGAACTTGCTGCTCACCCCGCGTGATAACCACGAAAAACTGGCTCAATCAGTAGTTTCTTTCGATTTAGCTTGGTTCCACAATCGATCCATTTCGTCTAAATCCACATCTTCGGGGGTTTTGCCATCAGCGGCCAAGGCGGTTTCAATGTATTGAAATCGCCGAATGAATTTATGATTGGTCTGGTTTAAGGCGCATTCTGGATTTAAGTCAAGTTTTCTTGATAAGTTAATGCAAACAAACAGCAAATCACCTAGTTCAGATTCGATATTTTCAATGTTCTGAGGGTTGGTGTTGATGGCTTCTTGCAGTTCAGACATCTCTTCTTGCAACTTGGCAAACACGGGCGCGAGATCAGGCCAATCAAACCCGGTTCGTGCGGCCCGAGATTGAATTTTCAAAGCGCGCAACGTTGCCGGTAATCCCACCGGAATATCACCCAATCGGCTTTTTTCACCTTTGTTGATGCGCTCGTTAGATTTTTGTTGTTCCCAAGCCTCGGTCTGGGCATCAGCATCGGCGATCTGATCAGTTCCAAAGACGTGAGGGTGCCGCCGAACCATTTTGTCGCATACGGCTTCTACTACATCGTCAAAATCAAACAGATTGGCTTCTTTGGCGATTTGCGCTTGGAAAACCACTTGAAACAACAAATCTCCCAATTCATCGCGCAAGTTGTCCATATCATTGCGGTCGATTGCGTCTGCTACCTCATAAGCCTCTTCGATCGTGTAGGGGGCAATGCTAGCGAAATTTTGCTCTAAATCCCATGGGCAACCGGTTTTGGGGGTTCGCAAGCTGTTCATAATGTCCAGCAATTGGTTGATTTGCGACGAGGATTGCATTTGACTCTCCAAATGGACATTGAACCAGAAAAATTCCTGCTGACCCTCATGCAAAAGGCGTTGGACGCCGTCAAGCCTGAACACTTAGTTCAGCCCTATATTACGGATTTGAAAAGCCAAGCCATAACGGTTGTCGGCATGGGCAAAGCGGCCGCTCACATGGCGTTGGGCGTAGAAAAAACCTTGGGATCAGCGGCGCAAGGTATAGTAGTTGTGCCGTATGGCTATGAAGCCGGCTGCCAATGGATCAAAGTACGATCCGCAGCACATCCATTGCCGGACCAAAACGGGATTGATGCGACAATTGAAATCATTGAGACATTAAGGGCCAATGACAATCCGGTTTTGGCATTGGTTTCCGGCGGTGGCTCCAGTCTCTGTTGTGGACCGGCACCATTCATTTCGTTGTCGGAAAAGCAATCGATCATTGCGCAATTATTGGCCAAGGGCACACCGATCGGCTTGTTAAATCAGGTCCGGGCGACGCTCTCCAGCATAAAGGGCGGTCGGTTGGCTGCGTTTGCTGCTAATCAGCCAGTTGGAGCATTGGTGCTTTCAGATGTACCGGGGGATAATCTGGCTATGGTCGCTTCGGGGCCATTTTCGGCATTTCGGCCAGATGCAAAGGCGTGCTTGGCCGCATTGAATCAGGCCAAGATCGGAATTCCTGAACGCGTCCAGCGTGGTGTTTTGGCTAAATCAACCAAGAGCAAAACCCAATCAAACGTGCAGACCCGATTGATTGGTAGTGGCGCAACCGCGTTACAAGCGGCAGAGAGTTGGGCAAAAACGCAAGGCTTGCAGGTGCACAGCTTTGGTGATGCGCTAGAGGGCAGCGCCGAACAATTGGCGGGCTTTCATTTGCAGAAAATCAACCAATTATGCAATCAATCACCCTTATTGCTGCTCTCCGGCGGGGAAGCCAACGTTGAGCTGACCGGTAGCGGGCAGGGTGGTCCCAACCGTCATTTTCTGGCGCATCTAGCGCAAACAACACCCAAGGGCATGCAACTGGCAGCCTTGGCGATAGATACCGATGGACGTGATGGATCTGATGGAGAAGCCGGCGCTTGGTTTGCCAGCCAAGGGATCAAAAATAGATCCGCAGCAATAAAGCGCGCCTTGAAAGATTGCGACTCTGGTGGATTTTTCAAGCAATTGAGAACCAACATTCACACCGGTCCAACCGGCACAAACGTCAATGATTTTCGTGCGATTTTGGTGTCAAAGCAACCGGGTTAGTATTCTTATTCATGATGACGAGCGATGGCCATCTCAATGGCTTTTGCAGCCGCGCTTGAAGATTCCCAACCACTGATTTTCACCCACTTTTCGCGCTCCAAGTCCTTGTAGTGCGTGAAAAAATGCAAAATCTGATCGGTCATAACGGCGGGTAAATCAGTGTATTCCTTCACATCTTCATAATAGGGGTGCAGCCGAGAAACGGGTACCGCCAGAATTTTTTCATCTGGTCCCGATTCATCTTCCATTTGTAGCATACCAACTGGGCGAGCTTGTAAAATGCAGCCAGCAATGACTGGCACGCGCCCGACCACCATGACATCAATCGGGTCACCATCCAGCGACAGAGTATTAGGCACAAACCCATAATTGCCAGGGTAATACATAGCGGTGTGTAAAAACCGATCCACGGTAAGCGCGCCAGAGCGTTTATCGATCTCGTATTTTACCGGGACACCGCCCAGCGGTATCTCAATCAATACATTCAAGTCCCATGGCGGCGCATTGCCAGCTGGAATTTTATCAATGTTCATCTCGATTTCCTTGTCTTGGCTGGTTTGATCGGGTGCTGATTACGGTAAAGGCTTCAAATCTGGTTCTACCCAAGTTTTGCGCGCTTTAACGCTAAAAAGCAATTCTTTGGAATAATGGGTGAGGGGCCATGATTTATCGGCTATTTCGCTTTTCAGAGCCGCATTGACTTGAGTTT
>JAJFFR010000046.1 GCA_021776555.1 Robiginitomaculum sp. | reverse complement strand
GTGCGGTATCTGGCTGGCGGCGGCGCTTCGGGACAACCGGTGCGGCTGATCAGCGATCTAGGTACTGACTGGCAAGGTTTTGAACGTTGGTCCGAGTTTTCTTTTGGCTATCAAAGCATCACCGAAGGTGTATTCAAACGCGGTGAACAGATTGGTGACAAAGAACCAACCTATGGTGATGACCAAAAAGCCATTTTGAATGCCAATGGGTCAACCAACATCACGATTGCCGATCTACCACAAATCAGACGCCGTCATACATTGTCGGCCGAGCTGGAATACAAGGATGCCAACGGCGAAATCCTAACCCGCTCCACCCGCTTTCGGCTATGGCCTGCGGCTATGGCGCTGGGCATTAAAACCGAAGGTTGGGCCGCCAGTGACAGCGACTTGAAATTCCAAGTATTAGCCATTGATGTGGATGAAAAACCCATTATCGGGCAAACGATCGCCGTTGAATTGTATCGCCAGAAAAACCTGTCTTGGCGCAAGCGAATGGTTGGCGGTTATTACGCCTATGAAAACGAACGTCACGTCACTAAACTAGATGCTGGATGCAGCGGTAAAACCGATAAAAATGGCCGACTTCGTTGCAAGCTAAAACCCGGCATTTCCGGCGAAGTAATCCTGCAAGCCACGGCCCTCGATGAGGACGGCAACCAGACCATCACCACTAGTTCCATCTGGCTGGTTGGCGAAGATGATTGGTGGTTTGACCAACAACAAGGCGACCGCATGGATTTGCTAGTCGAAAATGTTGAAATGGAAGATGGCGATACGGCCCGCATACAAGTGCGTAGTCCGTTTCGCTCTGCCACTGCGTTGGTTTCCATCGAGCGCGAAGGGGTGATTGATACCTTTGTCACCAAAATTTCCGGACGTAATCCGGTAATCAACGTGCCGATCAAAGGCAGTTATGCACCCAACATTTACGTGTCTGTTCTAGCGGTGCGCGGTCGGGTTGGTAAAATCCGATCATGGATGGCCGATATGGCCCGGGAACATGATATTCCGTGGTTCTCCCGCGATGGAGGTCGCCCAACTGGCTTGATCGATTTAAGCAAGCCTGCGTTTCGGTTGGGACTGACCAATGTCAAAGTGGGCCACAAGGCGTTTCGCCTGAATGTGGATGTGTCCACAGATCAGGATAGCTATCAAATTCGAGGCATTGCCAAAGTACGGGTCAAAGTCAAAGCGGCTGACGGCACCGCCCTGCCCAACAATAGCCAGATCACTTTGGCGGTGGTCGATGCAGGCTTGCTGCAAATGGCACCGAATTCCAGCTCGAACGTGCTAGCTGCCCTAATGAAACCCCGTGGCTTGCAAGTCTTTACTTCGACCGCGCAAATGCAGGTGGTTGGCAAACGCCATTTTGGGCGAAAAGCCGTTGCGCCCGGCGGTGGTGGTGAGGCCGAAGCCATGATGATGGAAGCCAAATCCATGGCGCCTCAACCGGGTGGATCAAAGCCTCGTGAAAGTTTTGATACCCTGTTGATTTGGAAAGGCACTGTTGAACTAGATGCCAATGGAGAAGCGGTCATTGACGTACCGATCAATGACTCGCTGACCGCTTTTGAAGTGGTGGCCGTAGCCAATGGTGGCGTGGAGAAATTCGGGTTCGGCAAATCTCGCTTTACCGTAACCCAAGATTTGCAACTGATATCGGCTTTGCCACCTTTGGTGCGCGAGAACGATCTGTTCTCCGCCGCCTTTACGGTCCGCAATACCACCAACACCACCCAGAACGTCATGGTGGAGGCCCAGAACAGTATTGGGCGCACTTTGGATCCCGTTGCACTGACCTTGGTAGCTGGCGAAGCCAGTGAAGCCCGTTGGGAAGTTCTGATCCCGTTTGACCAAGCCAAAGTTGATTGGCAAATCAGCGTCATTGTCGATGGAAATAATCAACCTTCTGACAGTCTCAAAGTCTCGCAAACCATTATCCCAGCCTTGCCGATAACGGTTATGCAATCAACCATTGCTCGGCTCGACCAAGTCCAAACATGGCCGGTTTCACGGCCGATTGATGCCCTACCCGGGCGCGGTGGTCTGGACGTACGCCTGCAATCCAAATTGGCTGACGGGTTTTCGGGCGTGGAAGCTTACATGCGGTCCTATCCCTATAGCTGCTATGAACAACGCACCTCGGTGGCGATTGCCTTAAACGACAATGATCGTTGGCAGGCGCTGATGGCGGCCACACCGGCCTTCATCGACTCTGATGGCTTGCTCAAATACTTCGTTTCAGATCGGTTACAAGGCAGCGATACCTTGACGGCCTATGCCTTGAAAATTGCTGATGAGGCAGGCTGGCAATTTGACCCGGCGGTCCAGCAGCAATTATTGGGCGGACTTACCGCCTTTGTTGAAGGGCGTTTGACCCGTAGCTCTGCCTTACAAACCTCTGATCTGACCTATCGCAAGCTTTCCGCAATCAATGCCTTGGCTCGGTATAAGCAAGCTGATCCGCAAAGCCTGACTAGCCTCGAATTCTCGGCACAATTATTGCCGACTTCGGCCTTACTCGATTGGATCGGCATTTTACAGCGCGTCAATAGTATTCCAGATCGTAACAACAAGTTGCGGAAAGCCCGAGGTCAATTGCGGGTGCGGCTTGATCTGAACGGAACCCGCATCAATTTCTCGACCGAGAATAATGACCGACTGTATTGGTTGATGGAAACCATTGATGCCAATGCGGCGCGTACTTTGCTCTCAACCTACCAGCAAACCGACTGGCAAGACGATGCGCCGCGATTGTCATTGGGCTTATTGGGACGTCAAAAACTGGGTCGCTGGCAGACCACCACAGCCAATGCTTGGGGCATGCTTGCATTACGGAAATTCTCGGATCGCTTTGAGAAAGAAACCGTCACTGGAAGCACAAATATCGCCTATGACGATAAAACCCGTTCCAGCCAATGGCTGCCAGACCAAAACCCGGAACCAACCGAATTTAGCTGGAATGACGGTCCGGGGACTTTGGAAGCATCTCACCAAGGCAACGGCACGCCGTGGGTGTTCGTTACCGCCAAAGCTGCCGTTCCGCTAAAGCAACCCCTCTCGGCTGGATATCGGATTACCCGTAACATCGAAGCTGTGGAGCAAGCGCAAACCGGTAGCTGGCATGTGGGTGATGTCATGAAAGTTCGCCTCGAAGTTCATGCCAATTCCGACATGTCATGGGTGGTCATTGACGATCCTGTACCGGCTGGAGCCACCATATTGGGCGGCGGATTGCAAACCAGTTCCAACCGCCTATCGCAAAATCGCTCCAGTGGTTCGGCTTGGCCGATATTCACCGAGCAAAAATTCGAAGCGTGGCGCAGCTATTACCGCTTTGTACCGGCTGGAGATTTTTCGGTGGAATACACGGTGCGTCTGAACACGCCGGGTCGCTACAACCTACCACCATCGCGGGTCGAGGCGATGTACGCCCCAGAAATGTTTGGCGCTACACCGATCGCGGAACTGGTGATTGAACCATGATCAGACTGGCCGCAGCAGCGGCTGGCGCCTGTCTGGTTCTCATTGCAGTTGGTTTTCATTTGTGGAGCCGACCGCAGGCCAGTATTCCTAGCTATTCGTCGGTGCGCGAAAGCTGGACGCCTTCGTACAGCTCTTTGGTTGATCGCAATGGCGAATCCTTGGGCGAAATCCGAACCAATTTTTCGGTGCGCCGTATGCAATGGGTTTCGTACTCGCAAATGTCCCCGGCCCTGATCGACGTCCTAGTTATGGCAGAGGATAAGCGGTTTTGGCAACATGGTGGCGTTGATTGGTTGGCGCTGGCCCAAGCGGTTCGAACCAATGGTAAAGCCCGCCACAAACGTGGCGCATCTACCATCACCATGCAATTGGCCGCCAATCTCACGCGAGAGAGCCGGTCCAGAAAACGACGCGGCATCCGACAAAAAATTCAACAAATCCGCTTAGCCGGTCAAATGGAACGCAATTGGACCAAGCAACAAATTTTCGAAACTTGGCTCAACCAGATTGATTTTCGCGGTGAAGTGCAAGGTATTGGTGCAGCCAGTTTTTTGTTTGCTGACAAAATGCCCGGCGGTATTACGCAGGTAGAAGCACTGGGATTGGCAGCAATGGTCCCGGCCCCAAACGCACCGGTTTCGGTCCTGAACCGGCGCGCCTGCAATACAGCACAGCGGCTGGAACCCGTGCAGGATTGTCAATCGCTGACAGCGTTTTTACGCGGCCTTAGCCAGCGCAATGCCAGCCATGCCGAACGCAATCTAGCGTTTCATGTGAAACGCCGCTTAGGCAAAGTGGCCGGATCAGTGATCAAAACCAATCTGGATGCTACCTTACAACGTGCCGCCGAGAAGACACTGGCCAGCCACTTACGCCGGTTGAAGCACCGCAATGTGCGGGATGGGGCCATTCTGGTGGTGGATAATCAAAGCGGCAACATTCTGGCTTGGGTCGGCAGTAACCCTACCTCCTCCAAAGCCCGCCACGTGGACGGTGTAACCGCCAAACGCCAAGCCGGTTCTTCGCTCAAACCGTTTCTGTATGAACTAGCCATTGAAAACCGGATTTTGAATGCCAGCTCGATTTTGGATGACAGCCAGTTGGAGCTGGAATCGGTACAAGGGATTTATGCACCACAGAATTATGACCATCGCTTTGTCGGACCAGTGTCAGTACGCCACGCACTGGGAAATTCGATGAATATCCCAGCGGTCAAAACCCTGAAACTGGTCGGCATTGAGGCCTTTCTCGAACGTCTGCAAAACCTTGGATATTCTGATCTGGATCAATCAGCCGAGTATTATGGGTTCGCTTTGGCGTTGGGTTCGGTCGAGGTGAGTTTGTTGGAGCAGGTCCGGGCCTACCGCGCACTGGCAAACGGCGGGGAACTGGCTCCGCTTTTGCTAACTCCGGACGACAAAGAACTTGCGCCAGTGACCGTGATGTCCGCGGCCAGCAGTTATATCACCGCTGATATGATGGCTGACCCGGCAGCGCGCCAATATACCTTTGGCCGCAATTCCCGGTTGGATACGCCATTTAGTGCTTCGGTAAAAACCGGAACCAGCAAGGCCATGCGCGATAATTGGTGTATCGGCTTTACACCACGTTTCACCGTCGGAGTTTGGGTCGGCAATTTTGAAGGCGATTCCATGTCCAATGTGTCAGGCACTTCGGGGGCCGCCCCGATCTGGCGTGAAATGATTGAGCTGGTGCAAGCCGGACAACCGCCGCAACCTGTTCCCACACCAGACGGCGTGGAAACCATAGATGTGAGTTTTGTGCCCGCCATTGAACCGGCTCGCCCGGAATTATTTTTAACCGGAATGGGTCGATCCATTGTGCAAGTGGTGACCAATGACGATTTGCAGCCCTATGTCAGCCAACCAGCCGATGGCACAAACATCGCGCTCGATCCGGACATTCCACCGCAAAATCAAATGATGCGAATTGCCATTGCCGGAAAAACGACCGGGCTGGATTTAACCTTGGACAATCAGCCGATCAATCCAGATCAATTATGGTTGCCCATTCCCGGATCGCATTTTCTGACCATTAGGGATTCGGATCAGAACCTAATCGATCAAGTAAAATTCAGCGTGCGATAACCTAGCTCATCCCCAAGGGCCGGATTTTTTACCGGATGGATTTGCTACAATTTTACCACCCATCATCACCAAGGCCGCGATGCGCTTTTCCATCGGCGGGTGAGTGGCAAACAAACCACCAATGCCACCGGAGGCCGCATTTTCAATGCACATTTGCTGGACATCGGGCGGGGCAGACAGATCGGAATGCCCGGAAATTTTTTGCAAAGCACTAATCATCGCATCGGGGTTTCGGGTCAATTCAACCGAACCGGCATCGGCCAGAAATTCTCGTTTACGCGAAATGGCAAAGCGTACCAACACTGCCAAAAACCAAGTCACACCAACAATCAAAAACGCGATCAATACGAGCGCGCCAGAATTGCCGCCACCTGAACGACGATAGGCATTCGTGCGCGGTAGGTTCACCCGGAACATGCCGCGAAATACGATCTCGCCAACAAATGAAAAAATGCCCACAAAGACAATCGTAATGACCAGTAAACGCACATCCCGATTACGAATATGGGTCAATTCATGGGCAATTACCGCTTCTAGTTCCGCCGTATTCAGGGCTGCGATCAAACCAGAAGTCAAAGTCACCGACATCGATTTTTCGCGAATACCACTGGCATAAGCATTGCGAACTGGTGTGTCGATAATCCGTAAATCAGGCATGCTCATCCCCCGCGCAATGCATAGGTTTTCCAGCAAATTGTATAATTCTGGATTGTCGGTACGGTTCACTTTTTTGGCACCGGTGGAGAGGTCAATCATGGCTTGATGGGCAAAAAATGCGATGCCGAACCAACCACCTGCGCCCATAAGAGCCAAAGGTAAGATGGATGGCAAAGCCGTTCCCGCCGCGATGAGCGAACTTTGTACATTCCCGTTTTGGCTGGTCATCGCCTGAAACAACACGGTCAAGCCGAAGATCAAGCCAGTCAACAATAGTGGGAACCCGGCCAATAATAGGCCAGAACGTAAGTTATTGTTCCAGATTTGGGTTTGCAGGCCATAGGCCGCCATGACCCTGCCCCGACTTAAAAGCTGATATTGGGTGTAGAATTGGCCGACGCTTGTTCGGAAGCCGCGATTTCAAAGAAATCCCGTTTCTCGAAGCCAAACTGACCGGCAAACAATACGGCTGGAAACTGTTCTTGTCCGGTATTGTACTCGGCCACTGAATTGTTGAAAAACCGGCGAGCAGCCGCAATTTTGTTTTCAATGTCAGACAGTTCTGATTGCAATTGGAGGAAATTGGTATTGGCCTTGAGATCTGGATAGGCCTCCGACAGAGCAAACAGGTTTTTTAACGCGCCGCTCAGCATGTTCTCAGCTGCCGCCTGATCGGTGACATTGCCCGCGCCGATGGCTGTGTTTCTGGCATCGATCACCGCTTGCAAGGTATCTTTTTCGTGCTTGGCATAGCCTTTGACCGTCTTGACCAAGTTGGGGATCAGATCGTAGCGCTGTTTTAACTGCACATCGATATCTGACCAAGACTGCCCGCAGGTTTGGCGCATAGCCACCAGCCTGTTGTAAATGGCCACCAGATAAAATCCGATTACCGCTACGATACCCAGAAAAATCAACATTTTGCACTCCAATTGGTCAGTTTCTTATCCATGCTAACAATAAATACCGGCAAATCCATCATCAAATCAACTATACGCCACCAAAAGGCCCGCCAAACCGGGTCGAGCCGGGAAAACCACGTTGGGCTATTCGTCCGGCAGCGGCCCGTTTGCCGAGCCATAATTTCCAATCTTGGTATTCGGTACGCCGCCCGCTTGCTGTGGTCCAGAACAAGCCTTCGCTTTGCTCAAAGGTGATGGCATCGCTTAAACCGCCATCCTTGTAGGCTTGTAAGCGGATCCCCTTGCCTCGGCTCATTTCATTGATCTGGTCCAATGGGTAAATCAGCACTTTACGGTTTTCGCCAATTACCGCCAGATGATCACCAGACGCTGCGACACAAACTCGCGCTTCCACTTCCCCCGACACATTTAAGACTTGTTTGCCGCCTCGTTTTAACGAAACAACTTCGCTCTCAGGAACAATAAAGCCATACCCCGCGCTGGATGCGACCAGCAATTTGCGAGCAGGATCGGTTACGAACATCGAAATGGGCACGTGGTTTTCATCGAGATCAACCATCAACCGGATCGGTTCGCCTTGGCCGCGTCCACCGGGTAATTTATCACAGCCCAACGTATAGAATTTGCCATTACTGGCAAAAATCATCAGTTTGTCAGTGGTGTCTGCCGAAACCGCAAACGCCGCCCGGTCGCCGTCCTTGAATTTGACCCCGGAAATATCGACGTTTTTACCCTTTAGCGCCCGTATCCAGCCTTTTTCAGACAACACAACGGTAATTGGCTCTTTTACGACTAGCGATTCCAGGACTTCTTCGATGGAAGTTGTCGGCGCGCTGGCAAAACTGGTCCGGCGATGATCCCCATCACAAGCTTTAGCCAACACCTTTTTGACCTCGCGCAGGTCCGTGGTGATTTTGGCCCATTGGGCGCTTTCGGAGGCCAACAGGTTCTGCAATTCGCTTTGCTCAATGCGTAAGCGTTCATCCTCGCCGCGAATTTCCATCTCTTCGAGTTTTCGCAAAGAGCGCAGACGCATGTTCAAGATGGCTTCAGCCTGAGCTTCCCGTAAGGAGAAAGTCTGCATCAAACTTGATTTGGGATCATCATCCTCGCGAATAATGCGGATCACTTCGTCCAAGTTCAAAAACGCAACCAGATACCCGGCCAACACGTCGAGCCGGGAAGATATTTTTCCCAGTCGCCAGTTTGCGCCTCGTTGCAACACTTCGCGCTTATGCTCCAACCAGCCGAGTAAGGCTTCACGTAACGAACGAACCGCTGGTTTGCGCTGGGCATCTAATACATTCAGGTTAAGCGGAATGCGGACTTCCAAGTCAGACAACCGAAACAGCGACTCCATAAACAGATCCGGATCGACCGCTTTGGTTTTTGGCTCCAGCACCACTCGAACGTCTTCGGCTGACTCATCGCTGACATCGCCCAGCAAAGGCAGCTTTTTGGTTTCAATCAACAGCGCCAGTTTTTCAATCAATTTTGATTTTTGTATAGAGTATGGAATTTCAGTAATGATAATCCGCCATTGGCCATGTTTTAAGTCTTCTTTTTCCCAACGCGCCCGTAAACGAAACCCGCCGCGCCCGGTGGCATAACTTTCGGCAATTTTGTCAGGTTCTTCGACCAAAATCCCGCCGGTCGGAAAATCCGGTCCCGGAACATATTTCATCAAAGTGGCAATCGAAGCATTTGGGTGCTTGATCAAATGCAAGCAAGCATCAAGTAATTCATTGGCATTATGGGGTGGAACAGACGTTGCCATCCCCACGGCAATACCGCTGGTGCCATTGGCCAGTAAATTTGGGAACCCTGCTGGTAGCACGACCGGCTCGTCATCATCGCCGGAAAATGTTTGGCGAAAATCTACCGTGTCTTCTTCAATCCCGGTCAACAGCAGCTCGGCCGCCTTGGTCAGCCTTGCCTCGGTGTACCGCATAGCCGCCGGGCCATCGCCGTCGATATTGCCAAAATTGCCTTGGCCATCGACCAGTGGATAACGTTGAGCAAATAATTGCGACAACC